>CANIZU010000170.1 GCA_947472115.1 Flavobacteriales bacterium
CATTTTTCTGGAGCCTTGTTTGGTTATGTTTTGGTGCCGCTGTTGTTTGTGTTCGTTTTATTGTGGCAAAAGAAGATATCGAGGATAGAAATGCCCATCCTATCGGATAGGAAATGGGGGTTTTTGGGTGCAGTAGCTGGTGCCATTCAGGTTTTTATGTTGACATGGATTGATGCGCCGGAGAGGGCGGGAAGACAGCTGAAAACGCTATCGAAATATGTAAATGGGGATACGGTGAATACTTTGAAAAGCATTTACTTGGAGAGTTCAGACCCTAGAGTGGGTTTATTGGTTGATGAAATTCAAACTTACACGTTGGTTGTGTTACTGGGTTTACTGCTGATGTATGGTTTTGTCTGGATGGGGAAAAAGCTGTCGATCCACATGTGCGCTGCTGCCGCGGTGGTCACACAATTATTTATTGGCATGTTTCATTTGTACAATACAATCCCTGTTGATCAACAATTTACAAAATCATTTGGATTGCCTTGGGGCGGATGGGGTAGCGATTGGCAGCTTCCGCTCACATTGGGTTTTCTGTTTTATGGCGGCGGACTTTTGGCTTTAATCTATTGGGCGAGGCTAGCTGAACGGGCACATTCCCATGTTGAGTTATTGGGAGGATTGGCGTTGGGGGTATCAGTTCCATTGATGGGACTCTTGATGTAATCAGTTATTTATTTATATGTTCTATTTTCGCACAATGGAACTGACCAGTGTAATTTACGAGAAACGTGGCAACGCGGCCCATATCACCTTAAACCGTCCGGCTGTTTTCAATGCGTTTGACGAAACCCAGAGCTACGACTTGCAGGCGGCGTTAAAGGAAGCGAACAAAGACGCTGAGGTGCGTGTTGTTATTTTAACAGGCGCTGGCAAGGCTTTTTGTAGTGGTCAGGATTTGAAAGCTATCGCAGGGTCGAAAAATCGATCTTTGAGTGATTCTTTGTACAAGCGATATAATCCCATCATTAAAGCGATGCGGGAAATGCCAAAACCCATCATCGGAAGAATAAATGGAGTGGCAGCGGGTGCGGGCGCATCTTTGGCGTTGGCGTGCGACTTTATTGTTGCGGTAGACACGGCATCGTTCATTGAAGTTTTTGTAAATGTTGGCTTGGTCCCAGATTCAGGATCTTCATATTTTTTGCCCAAAGCAATTTCACCGGCGCGTGCTTTTGAAATGGCGACGATGGCACCCAAAGTGAGTGCGGAAAAGGCATTGGAGTGGGGTTTGATTAATCGTGTGGTGAGCGCGGATTTGTTAGATGAGGAAGTAAATAAGATTGCGGATTATTATGCCCAAGCGCCTACGATGGCCATTGGCATGATCAAGAAAATGCTGAATAAGGCGGGTCACTCAGATTTGCAGACAATGCTTCAATACGAGGCCTACTGTCAGGAAATTGCCGGCAGATCCAATGATTACCGCGAAGGGGTATCGGCATTTAACGAAAAGAGAAAGCCTGTTTTTAAGGGAAATTAAGGGCAACTTTCTTTCAAAAGATGTAATTTGCAAACTCTATGGGCGTTTTTCATTGTTTTCATAAGCGTATTGCCTTTTTAGCGCTTTTATTGTTTGGGCTTTCTCAACAGAATGTAATCGCGCAAGTCGTTGAAAATCCGCACATGAATGAGCCCTGCGGCTTTGCTACGGTTTTGGACCAATTGGAAGCGCAGTATCCAGGGTTTAAAACAAAATTTGATGCGCAGACATTGAAATTGGTTAAGTCTAATCCTGTCATCGAGTCAAGAAAAAAGCGCATCACCGATACCATTTTTTATTACGATACCGTTTACACGATACCCATTGTTTTTCACGTGCTTTACAATGTAGCCAATGAAAATTTGAATGATTCGTTGCTGATCTCGCAAATTGCGGTGCTCAATAGAGATTTTAATCGCAGAAATCCCGATACAGTAAAAACGCGTGAGATTTTTAAGCCAAGGGCAGGTTCGGCAAGAATCCAGTTTGTGTTGGCATCGGTGGATCCGAATGGTGTGGCCACCAATGGAATGATTCATAAGCCCACAACCAAAACAACTTTTGGTTCTAATACGGGTCAATTGGCTGATGCGATGAAAGCTTCATCTACAGCGGGCGACGATCCTTGGGATCCGACGAAATATTTAAACATTTGGGTTTGCGATTTGAGCGTGAACAACCAAGACAATTTATTGGGTTATGCCTTTCCACCCTATGGACATCCGTCGTGGACGAGTGGATCTTGGGTCGCCGATAACCGTCAAGGCGTGGTATTGCATTACAAAGTAGTGGGGAGGAACAATCCACGTGCAACAGGCAACATTGCCCCCTCTAACATGGGTAGATGTGCCGTTCATGAGGTGGGACATTATTTTGGTTTGAGGCATATTTGGGCGGATGATCAAAACATGGCGAATAAGTGTACATTGGATGATTACATTGACGATACCCCGTTGCAAGGCATAGGAGCGGGATTTACATGTAATTTGGGCGGAAACACTTGTATCGAGTCTAAGAACGACATGCCCGACATGTTCGAAAACTACATGGATTACTCTACTGAGGCTTGTCAGAACATTTTCACCAAGCAACAGGTATCGATGATGCGAAAGTCAATTACTGAGTATCGTGTGGATTTGCCAATCAAAATGGATATCATCACTAAGCTGCGCATTTTTGATACAGTTGTGTACAACGATATTTTGATTTACCCCAAATCAAATATCAAAAAGGTGATGGTTGAGGTTAAGAATGAGGATGTTTTAGACCAATTGGAGATCCAGTTTTTTACGATGTTAGGGCAGGTGATTACGGAGCCCATTGCCATAAAAAAGAATGAAATCCTAGTAGATACGGAGTCGTGGTCAACCGGTGCTTACGTGGCAAGGTTGGTGCGCTCCAGCGATGGCAAAGTCATTCGCACGCAGAAGTTGTTTGTGGAGTGATTTAAAGTTCCTTTCTGAGTCGGGCTACGGGGATCGACAATTGCTCACGATATTTTGCTACCGTTCTGCGGGCGATGTTGTACCCTTTTTCCTTGAGCAAGTCCATCAAAGCTTCGTCTGTGAGGGGTTTGATTTTGTCCTCTTGACCGATTGCGTCGCTCAGGATTTTTTTGATTTCGCGGTTGCTCACCTCTTCGCCATCGTCGTTTGTGAGTCCTTCAGAGAAGAAGAATTTCAACGGGATGATGCCAAAATCGGTTTCCACGTATTTGCTGTTTGCCACGCGAGAAATGGTAGAAATATCCAGCTCAACTTGGGTTGCAATGTCCTTTAAGATCATGGGCTTGAGCTTGGTTTCGTCGCCGCCTTCAATGAAGAATTCGTGTTGACGTTGTACGATGGCTTGCATGGTCTTCATCAGGGTATTCTGACGTTGTTTTACGCTGTCGATAAACCATCTCGCTCCATCTACTTTCTGTTTGATATACTGCACGGCATCGCGTAGTTGCTTTTCTTTGTGCGGACTGTTTTCGTAAGCCTTTAATGTTTCGATATACGATGCGCTCAATCGCAATTCGGGGGCATTTCTGCCGTTTAATCTTACTTTTAGCACACCATCCTCGTTGATGATTGTAAAGTCTGGCACGATGTATTGCGTTTTGCCACTGATACTTCCTGTTTCACCTGGCTTTGGATTGAGCTTTAGGATTTCACCCATCGCTGCTTTGAGTTGCTCGTCGTTGATTTTGAGGCTCTTTTTTATTTTATCGTAGTGCTTCTTTGTGAAGGCATCGAACTGTTCAGAAAGTAGTTTTTCGGCCAGGTCGATGGCGGGATTATCGCCGTAATCCTTTTTATACAACTGAAGCAAAAGACATTCTTGTAAGTCACGCGCCGCAATTCCTGGTGGATCGAAATTCTGAATTTTGATCAACAATCTTTCGAGTTGCGCCTCGGTGGTCATTACGTTTTCGTTGAAGGCGAGGTCGTTGACGATACTGCGCAATTCACGACGCAAATAGCCATCGTCTTCAATTGAACCTATAAGGTGATAGACGAGTTCTAGTTCGCGGTCTTCAAAAATGGCGC
>CANIZU010000171.1 GCA_947472115.1 Flavobacteriales bacterium
GAGGATCCTGCGATTGGATGGAAGGGCTTAGATAGCAAAGGTGAGCCGGTGATGGAGGGTGTATATGCATTTGCAGTTACTTTCAGGTACATCGACGGTGCGATGCATGCTTACAAGGGCACGGTAATGATCATAAAATAAAAACGATTGGGGTAAAACTGAGGGTCTTGACCCTATAAACGAGAAAAGGGGCGCCATGGCGCCCCTTTTCTCGTTTATAGGGGACTTAATGTTTTTTCCTTTATTGATTACTTGCGCAATCTCCAAATTAAGAACGCCATGAATATCAAGACAGCAATCGCAGTTACCACTGTGATTTGAATTCGTGATTATCCCAAATAGGTCTTAAGGATCTTGCTCTTGCTTGATTTGCGCAAACGACGGAGTGCTTTTTCTTTGATCTGACGGACACGTTCGCGGGTAAGACCTACCTTTTCAGAGATGTCTTCCAAGGTATGTGCGGCATTGCCATCCAATCCGAAATAGTATTTCAACACATCACGCTCTTTGTCGCTCAAAGTTGAGATAACACGGTTGATTTCATTCTGCAACGACTCGTTTAACAACAGCATATCAGGGTTTGGCTCATCGTTTTGGTCCAAAACACCCAATAAAGTATTGTCTTCACCTTCTGCCAATGGGGCATCGATGCTCAAGTGACGACCAGAAGAACGAAGTGCATTTTCCACTTCAGAAAGAGAAATCTCCAACGATTCTGCAATTTCTTGCGGTGTTGGTTCGCGCTCCAATTCTTGCTCAAGGCGGGCTGATGCTTGGGTGATTCTACCAAGGCTACCTACTTTGTTCAATGGCAAACGAACGATACGACTTTGATCGGCCAAAGCCTGCAAAATGCTCTGACGGATCCACCATACGGCGTAAGAGATAAATTTGAAACCACGGGTTTCATCAAAACGCTTGGCGGCTTTAATCAAGCCCATGTTTCCTTCGTTGATCAAATCACCGAGGGTAAGTCCTTGGTTTTGGTATTGCTTAGAAACAGAGACAACAAAACGCAAGTTGGCATTTACCAATTTCTCCAACGCAGCTTGGTCGCCTTCCCTGATTCTCCGGGCCAATTCAACTTCCTCCTGGGCGTCGATCATGGAAACCTTTGAAATCTCATTCAGATACTTGTCGAGCGATTTGTTTTCGCGGTTGGTAAATTGTTTTGATATTTTTAACTGCCTCATGTGTTCTTATTGATCTAATTGGGGTAATTACATCGGTGATGTATAATTAGCCTTGCAAAAATACAAAATAATCGTCAAATTGTTCAGAGAAACTTACGCAAATCGCGACTTTGTTGGCAGTATTTAGTTAGCGATATGGTAGACCATATAAGCGCCGATGTAAGCAATGATTCCATAGATCAGGAATAACGCAATGGGCCATGTCCACGAGCCAGTCTCCCTTTTCATAACCGCCATCGTGCTCATGCATTGCAATGCGAAGGCATAAAACACAATCAAACTGAGTGCGTAGGGCAGGCCATATAAGGGTTTTCCCGTTTTTGGATTTTTAACGGCTTGCATCTTTTCGATGATACCTTGGGTATTGTCTTCGCTGGATTGGAAGAGGGTAGCCATCGTGCCGACAAAAACCTCGCGGGCGGCAAAGCTCGTAATCAGTGCGATTCCCGTTTTCCAGTCGTAGCCTAAAGGTTCGATGGCGGGTTCTATCCACTTGCCCAAATGCCCAGCATAACTAGCCTCTAAGCGCAATGTTGTTTTAATATCTTCTCCATGCGATGGGTCGAGCTGCGATAAAATATGCGCCTCCGTTTCAGCCCTTTTCATCGCTTCGCTAGGACCAAAGTTGGAGAGGAACCAAAGGATCATCGAAATGACGATAATCACTTTACCGGCTTCGGACAGGAACGATAAACACTTAAGCCATGCTTGGTGCAAAACCGTTTGGATGCGCGGGATTTGGTATGCGGGTAGTTCAAGGATGAATTCTGAAGACGATTGCTTGCCTTGGAACAGTCGAAAAATGAAGGCCAGGATCACGGCGACAACGATGCCAGCCATGTAAGCTGAGGTGATGACAAAGGTTTGGGCATGGAAGGGACCCCAGAACTGGGCAAAGGGAATGGCGACGGATACCAATAACACGTATACGGGGAGTCGCGCGCTGCAACTCATCAACGGAACTACGATCATTGTTGCCAGTCGTTCGCGCTTGCTTTTGATGCTTCGGGTAGCCATGATGCTGGGGATGGCGCATGCAAAACCACCAACGAGGGGGATGATGCTTCGGCCGTTGAGTCCCAATTTGCGCATGATTCGATCGGTGATGAAACTCGCTCGGACCATATAGCCACTGTCTTCGAGCAGGCCGATGAGGAAAAATAGAATGAATATTTGGGGGACGAATACGACTACGCCTTCCATACCGCCGATGAGGCCTTGGACGATGAAATTGGAGACGAGGCCATCGGGTAATAACGATTTGATGGTGCTGCTGATGGTTTGAAATGCCATTTCTATGAGGTCCATCGGCAGTTTTGCTAGGCTAAAAACACCTTGGAACAGGACCATCATGATGGCCGCAAAGATGAAATAGCCACCCCATTTGTGGGTTGTTAAACGGTCGATTTTTAACGTCAGACTTTTGAGTCCCACGGGCCGTTTGGTGGTACATTTTTTTATTACTTCTTCAATGGAGATATATCTGCGGAGGGTTTCTTCGCTCAGGCCTTGAATTTTTGCCCCTTGTTGATATTCTTGAAGTCGTTGTGGAAGTTGGGTTGGCGCACCTATGATGTTGGGTTTCGCGGTGGCACTGAAAAGTGATACTACGCAGCCAATGTTTTTTTCTTTCCGGGGATTGAATACGATGCAAGGGACTCCGAGCGCTGCTTGCAGCGCGAGGAGGTCGATGTCGATGCCTCTGCGAACCGCAGTATCCGTCATCGTCAACACACAAGCACAGGGGATTTGCAATTCAGCCACTTGACTAAACAAGAGGAGGTTCCGACGAAGATTGGAGGCGTCCATTACAAAAATGATGGCCTCGGGTTTGTTTTCGTCTTTGCGAATCAAATGCTTAACGACCAATCCTTCATCCTCAGATTTGGTATAAAGGCTATAAATGCCGGGTAAATCCAAAAGGTGGATGGTTTTCTGCCCAACCTTGATTTCGCCATGCATCGCCTCAACGGTAGTGCCGGGTAAATTGCTAGTTTTTTGGGTGAGCCCGGTTAATCGGTTGAATAAGGTGGATTTTCCGCAGTTCGGATTACCAACGAGGGCGAAACTGCTAGGGAAACTCATGCGGGATCCAATTCCAAGATGGTAACTTCGATTTGATTCGCCTCTTCCTTTCGTAAACCCAAAAGATACGTGTCAATCCGAAAAGCAATTGTATTTCCACCAGACGACTGATACAGTCTAACAATTTCGGTTCCTGGAACGCAGCCCATTTCTGCCAATTTCTGGGAAAAATCGCCGTCTTTTAGACCCGCAATTGTGGCTTTTTGTCCCTCTTTTAACAAGTCGGCGGTGGCTTCCATGTGCTACAAATTTAGAATGATTTTAAATAACAAACAAGTTTTAGTTTATCCGATGGAAAAAGGGCCTGTTTTATTGGTTATGCCGCGAAATAAATGGATAGGGATGTCAAAAACGCTGACATTTATCATTGAATGAAATATGGCAGTTTTACTGATTCTTTCCTCGGCGATCGGGTCTCAGTATCGGGCCAAGACAATGGGGCTCGCCTCTCTTGATGCGGGTTATTTCTTCGGAACGACCACAGGGTTATGGATTTCCTTCAGGCAGTTCACCATTGCCATGGAATAACCGTTGGTGCGATAATCTTGTTCCGATAGTATTGATCCCAAGTCTTTGGCCACATTTTCCATGGTGATGAGTGCGTCGTATTGATTTCGGGTGCACCATCGTAAGGCGGTGAGCCAAGTTTGATAGATCTTCGGATCGCTTTGGGTAGTTTTCTCACTGTCCGCAATTTGCTTCATGTTGGCCCAAAGAATTGGACATA
>CANIZU010000172.1 GCA_947472115.1 Flavobacteriales bacterium
CGAGAAACACCCTCGCCTTGGGGAGTTTTTATGCGAACCAAGTAAGTTCCAGCCGACATTCCCGTTAAATCAATGGTGGATTCTGAACCGTTGTTTTTTACAACACGACCCATCAGATCCAAAACGGTAACGGAATGAATGTTGGCTTCGATTTGAATGTGCACCAGACCCGCTGCAGGATTGGGATATAATACAAATGGAACTGCCTGATTTATACTCTGCGTTGAGGCCCCTACATTCCACACTTTTTGCTCTATGGCAGAGATGATCGCTGAGCCAAAATTTCCATTGTTCACCGTCTCACTGATCCCCGCGCTCCAATCGTCCGCCGCAAAACCCACCACACTATAATCTGCCGGTTTGTATCGGGCTTTCACCGCGCCATAAGGACCAAAATCCGCCGCATTGGGTATGCCCAAACTCAAAATTGTATCCGGAACCGTTAACGTGAAATCATAGGAAACGGTAGACCCCGAAGGAATGACTTCATCCGCCACACCAAATCCATCCTTACCATGCTTTCCGCCCGCCACATTCCAAATTACATTGTCATGATGATACCCCGACAACGTCTTGTTCTTTTGAAAAAATATCGACTGTGAATCCAATGTCGCAGTGACATCCACCCTTTGATCCCAGCCAGAACCCAATCCACGCACATCCCTTTCCTTCAACATCACCCCCAATCTCAAGGTAGATTTGGCATGGTAATCCGCCATCGTTGCGGTAAGCTTACCCGTGATTTTACCGGTGGCTTGATTGAACTGCATCGACTCAAATTTCATGTTTACCAATTGGTAATTGACTTTGGCTTGAACGCCAATCTGCTTGGCCAAATCAGCGGGCTTCACCCCTTGTGCAATGGGATTGTATTCGCGATTTATGATCAAAAACGGCAATGAATCATACGTTCCCGGTGCAAGCGGATTATTCATATAATCGTTCACGTGATGCTCCACGATAATATTAAACGAATTCTCATTCAACTTCATGGAATCGATATAATTGCGGAGAATCGGACAAGTTGGGCACCAGGTTGCCGTATAAAACTCAATCAACAAAGGCCCTTTTGTGATTTTGTACTGATTCTGAGCGATGTATTTGAAAATCGTAGTGCAAGTATCATTGGCAGGATTTTCATCCGCCCCACCCGCGTTTAAACCCGTCCACGCTCTGATTTTGATATAATCGCCAGCCGCTGTATTTCTCAAAATTGAAGGCACCAACAAACCCGTGCGATAATCCTGAGCGCTCAATGCATTCAAATCGTATTTCACCGGTGTCTCATTGTTGATTTGTACATAAATGGCGTGATTGTCGGTCCCCGCAACATCGCCATGAAACGTATAAACCAGCGCCAATGGCAAATAAGAACTGCTACCCGCCTTCACGTAAAATGTGCCGTTTCGGTAAATATCGAAGCCCTGCGACAAAGACGCATCGGTGGAATTCACCTTGCCCGAAGCGAAAGTATAAAACGAATTGTTCGTGAACTTTTTGTCTTTCCGTTGATGACCGTTATAGCCATCGTCCAACGCCGAAATCGAATACGATTCAAACGGGCCAATATGCAAGCCCATCGCATTTTTCAACTTAACGGGCACCGAATCTTTGTACCAAGCGAACTCCGAACCCCAAGCCATCTGCACCAAATGAATTTGGTTGGTCCCCTCGTCAAAAACCACCGCGTGATATGCATAGGTTCCGAATTTGTCTGATGTATCTGATGCGACGGTAAACGAATGAAACTTCACCCAATACTGTCGATGCGGAGCCGTTCCAAACATTTTTGTTACGATACGATCGTTTTCGCCTTTCGCCAAAATACCACCAATCACAACGGATTGATTAGGCAAATTGGGACTCGTAACATCGGTAACAGCCTTATCAACCGTAGGAAAACCGGTCCAATCAAAAGAAAGCACCCCGTTTTTGGTACATCGGAACGAATTCTTACTAGCGCCCTTGAATTGAAAAGAAAAAGGGATCGAATCCACCAAAGCATAACCCTTGTTTAGTGTATCCCAATCGATTCGCTTCCAACCCTCGCCTTCCGCCGCATCATCGGATTCCGTATTGAGGTAACCGGGGTTGATGCTTTGATATTTCTGGGCATCGTTGCGCTTCACATCATAAATATGATAGGATTGCGCTTGGATATTGCCAAAACAAAACATCAAAATGGCAATCGTAAGGAGGGTGCGTTTCATAGAATTCGTAAAATATTTATTAGTAATATGCAATCTAAATGACAAAAATTGTCGGTCAATAAATCCGCAAAAACTTGATTTACAAGGCCTTAACCTCGTTCACCAATTTCTGCAAACTCGCTTTGGCATCTCCAAACAACATTCCGCACTTAGGGTGGAAGAACAGTTCGTTTTCGATACCCGCGTAACCGGCTTTCATACTTCTTTTCAGTACGATGATTTGCTTGGCTTGATCCACATCCAAAATCGGCATGCCATAAATGGGGCTGGTTGGATCAGTTTTCGCCGCAGGATTAACCACGTCGTTTGCACCCACCACCAAAACCACATCGGTTGTCGCAAATTCAGGATTGATGTGCTCCATCTCGATCAACTTGTCGTAGTCGACATTCGATTCCGCCAACAAAACGTTCATATGACCTGGCATACGACCCGCTACTGGGTGAATGGCATATTTCACGTCAACGCCTTCGGCTTCCAACATATTCTCCAACTCGTGACAAACGTGCTGGGCCTGAGCCACTGCCAAACCATATCCAGGCACGATGATCACCTTAGACGCGTATTTCATCATAACGGCAACATCGGTTGCTTGAACCTCTCTCACGCTTCCACCCGATGCACTGGTTGTGCTTCCACCGCCATTGCCACCTGCCATGCCAATCAATACGTTCATCAACGAACGATTCATCGCTTTGCACATCACAACGGTAAGAATGGTACCGGCAGAACCTACCAATACACCGCCCATCAACATCACCTTATTCTGGTAAAGGAAACCACCACAAGCGGCAGCCACACCAGTAAAGGAGTTCAACAACGAAATCACCACCGGCATGTCGGCACCCCCAATTGGGAACACAAACAACAAACCATAAACGATGGCCAAACCAATCGTTACAAAGAAATACAAAGAAGAATGCGTGGCATTAAATTCACCATAATTGATGTAAGCCACACCCAAAATCGCAACCAAAACCACCGCATTGATAATCTGCTGTGAGGGGAAGCGGAAATCGCCAATTTTACCATTCAATTTACCCCAAGCCACGATTGAACCCACGAAAGAAATCGTTCCGATAATCAAACCCGCCATGATTGGAATATACATTCCCATTGGCAAAGCCGCTGCCTGATCCATCCCTTCTGGGCTGGCCGCAGTGTGCAATAAATGTCGCCATTCGATAATCGAAATCAACGCCGCACTCAAACCACCCATACCGTTGAACAAACTCACCATTTCTGGCATCGCCGTCATCTGTACGCGCTTGGCCATCAAAGTTCCAATTACAGTTCCTGCAACAATCGCAGCGACGATGTATTGCAAATTGCTGATCACATGAAATCCTTTTGAGGTAAAGAACAAGGCCGCAATCACAGCCACTGCCATACCAAATGCAGCCACCAAGTTTCCTTTGCGGGCGCTATCTGGCTGACCCATCATTTTTAGGCCTAACACAAAGCTCACAGAGCCAATGAGGTAGCCAATTTCCATATACGGCATCATGATACTTTTTCTCCTTTCGGTTTCTTCTTAAACATCTCCAACATACGGTCGGTCACCACAAATCCGCCAATCACGTTCAATGTCCCTACGAAAACGGCGAGCGTTCCAAATACGAGCGACAATGTATCATCGGGCGATGCGTTACCCATCACGATGATGGCTCCAATCAAAACGACCCCGTGAATGGCGTTAGCACCACTCATCAAAGGGGTATGCAACACGCTGGGTACGTGAGAAATCAATTCTATCCCAACAAAAATCATCAA
>CANIZU010000173.1 GCA_947472115.1 Flavobacteriales bacterium
TATGTTTTATTCGGCGGAAGTCTAAATGGTGTTAAAAACTACTTTTGGGAAAACATGTCGTCCGGGGCTTCCCATTTTGTGTCGCCAGATGATTCGAATCCACTAAAAACCAATGGTATAAGTGCGAGTGGCGCTCAACTTAACGAGGTTGTCCCTAATTGGCAATCGTTGGCTGGTATTGGTTTGCTTCTAGCATTTGCCAGCGCCATGGTAGGTAGTTTATTTTCCTCCGATGCTTGGCAGGGAATTACGTTTATGTCGGGCGAAGTAGAAAACCCAAGCAAGACGATTCCCAAAGCACTGCTCTACGGCACTTTCATTGTCACAGTGGTGTATTGCATAGCAAATGTTGCTTACATGGCTGTATTGCCCCTAAAAGGACTCAATTTGACCGATGCGATGGCCGCTATAGGTCCTGATGGATTGGTAGAGAACTTCAATTTAGGAATTGCCCATGCAGATCAAGATCGTGTGGGTGTTGCGGCATCTTCAGTGTTGATGGGATCTGCTCACAACGCCGAAGCGGGACTCATGGGTTTAATCTTTATGGCCACCTTGATTATCGTGAGTACCTTTGGTTGTAACAATGGTTTGATTCTGGCTGGAAGTCGATTGTATAAAGCCATGGCCGACCATGGTTTGTTCTTTAAAAGTGCGGCAAAACTCAATCGTAAAAATGTCCCAGCCAATGCCCTATGGATGCAGGCTTTTTGGGCAAGTGCCTTGTGCTTGAGTGGTACCTATGGCGACCTACTGAGTTATTGCACTTTTGCCTCACTGCTGTTTTATATCATCACCGTAGCAGGGGTTTTGATTTTGAGAAAGAGAGAACCCGACGCCGAAAGGCCCTACAAAGTATGGGGCTACCCTTACCTACCCATCATCTATTTGATTGTTGCAGGCTTTGTTGCACTTGGAATAATCGTAAGTCAGTTTTCAATTGCCATTACCGGAATTGGCATCGTAGCATTGGGTTGGCCCATCTATTCGATTTTTTCTAGGCGAAATCAATCGACCTAGAATATCAACTCAAATTAGAAAATTCGTAGCTCGATTCAAAATCGAAATGCTTCTTACGCAAATGCGCTTGGGCCCTCAAATTGGGCAACAAATCGGTGAATTGATCCAAGTATAAACTCTGATCGCCATCGCTGAGTGCTTCTTCGGGTTGGTTGTGTACTTCAATGATAAGTCCGTCTGCGCCGGCAGCAATCGCGGCTAAGGAAACCGGTTTTACCAAATCCCGAAGACCAGTGCCTTGGCTCGGATCCAAAATAACAGGCAAATGGCTTAATATCTTCACCAATGGAATGGCGGCAATATCCATCGTGTTTCTGGTTGCAGTTTCAAAAGTTCTGATGCCACGTTCGCAGAGTATTACCCTGTCGTTTCCGCTGCTAACAATATATTCCGCTGCCAATAACCACTCTTCTATGGTACTGCTCATGCCTCTTTTTAATAAAACAGGCTTTCCACTTTTACCCAATGCTTTTAACAAGGGGTAATTCTGCATGTTGCGCGTACCCACTTGGAGGATATCGGCATATTCGCAAAATTCATCAATCTTATCCAACCCCATGATTTCGCTCACCACCGCCAAACCATACTTATCGGCAGCTTCACGGAGTAGTTGTAAACCTTCTGTTTTTAACCCTTGAAATGAATATGGACTAGTGCGTGGTTTGTACGCGCCGCCCCTAAGAAATTTGATGTTTAATTTGGATAGGTATTCGCTAATCGTAAAAATTTGTTCTCTATTTTCAACTGCACAAGGACCTGCAATCATTACCAAATCTTTGCCAATGCAAACGCCATTGATTTCAAAGGTGGTGTCTTCCTTCTTCCATTCTCTACTTACGAGTTGATATGGTTTACGATTTGCCATGCAGATGTAACAATGAAATACTATTTGGGTTTGGTATAGGTGATAATCAATTTTGTTTTTGAATGGTCGATGGCTGCCCTTGCCCCAATTACAGGGTTGTCCGTAGGTACGGCAAAATACAATCCCAAATTGTTATCTATACCCTTAAATGCCATATCGTTTAACACATTTTGCAAGTGCCTGGTAATATCAAATTGATAGTATCTACCCTTGTCGTTAAATACACCGCCAAACTTCGTAGGAGCGGCCAATGCATCTTCCACCAATCGATTCCTATCGCTACTGCGTGAAGTAGGTTGAAATAAATTCATTCGTGGAGGTGCAAAATAATTAACCGTAGTATTCTCATCTACGTAAAGCCTAAGTGTGGCGTTGTTGATGCCGACATTGTTTTCACCATGCGTTCCACTTTGAACCAAATTCAAAAAATAGGGGATTTCAATTTTGGTTTTTACCCCATTTAGCGCTTGGACATAAGTGGTATTGTACTGCTTGTTGGGCTGACGTAATTGGACCTCAATAATTTCGGGATATGGCCCGGTTTCACTAGTATTTACTATTGTAGATCGACCATCAAAGCCAAAAATATAAGTACTTGTATCGTTGTAATAAAGTAAAATTTTTGCGCGATAGTTGATGTTTATGGCATTGGCTAGGTCAAATACGCCAAATCCACCTTCTCCGGGGTTTAACTCATCATTTTGCGGAACGATGGCAATACCGTTGAAGTGTTTTAACAATCCTTCGTTGGTTTGATAGGCTTCCGATGGCATTTGTTGCAGTTGGCGCGCGAATTCTTTACTCAACTTGATCAACAATCCTGGTTTTAACCCCATTTTACCCTTTTGATATCCAATAGAATCTAATTTTTGCTGATAAATCGTTCCATAAAAGTCAGTAGAAACGTTTTTATTTACCTTTGGTTTGCTTTGTTTTTGATAATAGATATTGGTCCCCAAAATGGTCTCATCCAGAGCATAAATCTTGAGTTTTTGTTTTATTAAAGAATTCCCGTAAAAGTTAAGCCCATCCACCAAAGGGATATACAACAAGGCTGAATCAGGTTCGATGGTGTTAGGAAACTTGTTTTCCGGAGCCAAAATATTCATCTTGGCATATATGCTCGCTTTGCTCTTGCCAAACAATGGGTCATGAAACTCGCCCAACAAGACATATGTCAGATTATTCGCGGGCAAAGAATCTTCAACAACTGTAGAGGCTTTAAGGGTAAACGTATCGGCCCTATACAAAGTGAGTTGATCACTTTTTTGTTGACCCGTAATCACAATGTTACCTTCATTACGTTTACAGGCCGAGAAAGCTGCTAAAAACACTAAAGCGATAAGTAAGCTACGAAATGTCACTGTTTCAGCGCAGAATTAAGCAAGTAGTTGTTCATATAAAGTGCCATATTGAGTGCCAGCGTCTTCATCACTGTGGCGCATGACAATTTTGTCAGCGATATGTGCTTCAACAGCACGGTGACCTTCTTCACAATTTGTTACAACGGCATCAGAATGAATTACCGCACCAATATTCATAGAATTTACTGAACCATCAGAAAAACATTCCATGCAATTATCATCGAGTGAATTTAGGCTCGCTTTACGGGCAAAATCAGCACCTAAATTGATGCTATCTTCATCGCTGTAAACACTATAGACAACCTTAGTGTTTTTGAACACAGGCTCATCTTTATATATGGTCTTTAGGTACATTGGAATTAGGCTTGTCATCCAACCCTGACAATGAATAATGTCTGGAGCCCAGCCCAATTTTTTTACCGTTTCCATAACGCCTTTGCAAAAGAAGATGGTGCGCTCGTCATTGTCATCGAACAATTTACCCGCTTCGTCCCTAAATACATATTTGCGATGGAAATAATCTTCGTTGTCTAGAAAATAGACCTGCATCTTGGTTTGCGGAATCGATGCAACTTTGATGATCAAAGGATTGTCGTTGTCGTCGATGGAAATATTAATCCCACTCAATCTCACAACTTCATGCAAACGATTTCTACGTTCGTTAATGACGCCAAATCGGGGAACAAGAATTCGAATTTCATTTTCTTGCTCTTGAAGTGCCTGAGGCA
>CANIZU010000174.1 GCA_947472115.1 Flavobacteriales bacterium
GGATAATATGAAAATGGCAAGGCAATAGAGGATGTTTTTCATTCAAATAAATAAGGCTCTTGATTGGCAATTAGGGTTTCAATATTGTCAAGCACGCGCTTCATGTAAGTTTTCCAAAAGAACTTTGTAAAAAGCCAATTTAGGGGATAAAGAAAAGCGTTAGACGAGTGCATGGTATAAGTATATGTAATCAATATGTTTTCATCGCCGATTGATTCGGTATTCCATTCCCCAGTAAACCTGGTGAAGCTTAGCATCCATGCTTGGAAATTGCTTACTTCGATCTTCCAAGATACATTTTCCTTCCTTTCTAATACGGTATCTACCGATGCAAAACCGCCCGACTGTGTTAATGATTTGGCTGCGTATACTTTTTTTGTCGAGCCGATTTGTCCCCAATTCTCATCATCCGTGGTGTGTGTAACGGCTGGCATGATTCCAAAGCCCGTATGGATTTTTGATACATCGCAGAGCATAGGTGTTTTAAAGGCTCGTTCTAATGTGCAATGGTAAACTCTTAGTACTGTTATTTTCGATGTAAAGTATCCCATGGCTTGTTGTGATTTTTTAATTTTTATCGAGGTGGTTTGAATTTGCGAATGCAAAAATTGTCACTTCGAAGTTAGTGATAAATAACAGCGCTGATCAACCATACGAGAATTACAAAATCCGCATTTTGGCAAATTTCAGTACCAGTGTTTTTTGTCCCATTTGGTCGAATTGTACGATGGCTTTTGCGTTGGATGCATCGCCTTCAATACTCACTACCTGACCCAATCCGAACCGTTGGTGCTGCACTTTGTCGCCCACTTTCAATCCGCTGATATCACCTTCCACAAAATTTGGGTCGATGGGAGGGACCGGAGGCGCCGCAGGCTTGCTTACGTTGAACAATTTGGCCGTTTTGGTTGGCTTGTCTTCTACTTTTTTGCTCGCATACTGACTCCCGATGTAGCCACCGCTCGCTGCGCCCGTTCCAATATTGCTGCCAAAAGGGGAAGCCGATTTCATGGATGCCGTGCTCATGTCGAGGTACTGTGGGTCAATTTCTTGGATGAACCGACTGGGTTCGCAAGGAACCAAGCTGCCGTATTTGAATCTCGAGGTGGCAAAAGTCATGTAGCACTTGGTTTCGGCACGGGTGATGGCGACATAAAACAATCGACGTTCTTCTTCTAGGTCGGCCCGAGAATGCAACGATAACTGACTTGGGAATAGATTTTCTTCGATGCCGACAATGAAAACAACGCGGTATTCCAATCCTTTACTGGCGTGAATTGTCATCAAGGAAACACAGTCTCTGTCGGGGTCTTTGTCCTTTTGATCATCCGTATACAGCGCAACATCCTCCAAGAAAATGGCCAAGTTCTTTTCTTTTTCGCTTTCATCGTCCTCAACAAATTGCTGAATACCGTTTAAGAGTTCCGTGATGTTCTCGTATCGTGAAACGCCTTCTACCGATTTATCGTCGTAAAGCATCTTCAATAGCCCCGTTTGTTTGGCCACATGCATCGCCAAGTCGTAGGCGTTGTGGGTCTCGAGCATCGTTTGGAAACTTTTGATCATCGTGGCGAAATTGTCGACCTTTCCAGCGCTTGCGCCCAATTCGGGTAGGCTGCTAGCGGATTTTACGACATCCCAAAGCGGGACGCCCAATTCTGATGATTTTACGATGATTCGATTTACGGTGGTATCGCCAATTCCGCGACCAGGGTAATTGATGACGCGTTTTAGGGCTTCTTCGTCGGATGGATTGATCACCAATCTCAGGTAGCTGATGAGGTCTTTTACTTCCTTGCGCTGATAAAAGCTCATGCCTCCATAAATGCGGTAATCGATGCCTTGTCGGCGCAAACCTTCTTCAAAGGCGCGACTTTGGCTGTTGGTCCGATAAAGGATGGCGAAGGCTTTGTTGGGTAAATGCAGCTGATTTTTATCGTCGAAAATGGCATCGGCAACCCTTCGGGCTTCTTCGCCTTCGGTGGCGTTTCGCACGACTTTGATTTTTTCGCCGATATCGTTGGCGGTCCAAACGTTTTTTTCTAGCTGCTTTTGGTTGTTTTTGATGACCGAACTAGCCGCATTGACAATGTTTTGGGTAGATCGATAATTCTGCTCTAGTTTATAGGTTTTGACGTCTGGATAGTCTCTTTCGTAATTGAGGATGTTTTGGATGTTGGCCCCTCGGAACGCGTAAATACTCTGCGCATCGTCGCCCACGACACAAATATTTTGATGCACCGCCGCCAGTTTCTTTGTAATCATGTACTGCACGTGGTTGGTGTCCTGATACTCATCCACCATGATGTATTTGAACTTGTGCTGCCATTTATTACACACGTCCAAATGGTTGTTGAGCAGTTTATAGGTGTTCAAAAGGATATCGTCGAAGTCCATCGCGCCGGCCTTGAAGCATCGGGTGGTATATTCTAAGAAAATCTCCGAAAACTTGGCCCGGTTTGCGGCTTTGTCTTGGTTCATGAGATCTACATTCTCGAAATAGCTTTTGGCTTCGATGAGGTTGTTTTTTGCCATGCTGATCCTGCCGAGGACCATGTTTGGCTTGTACATTTTATCATCCAAGTTCATTTCTTTGATGATGCCTTTGAGCAAGTTTTTGCTGTCTTCGCTATCGTAAATGGTGAAATTGGCGGGGTATCCCATTCGATCTGATTCCTGTCTAAGAATTCTAGCAAATACCGAGTGAAATGTACCCATCCAAAGGTTTCTGGCTTGGGGTCCGGCGACTTGTTCGATGCGATTTCGCATCTCTTTGGCCGCTTTGTTGGTGAATGTGAGTGCCAAAATGTTGAAAGGTTCGGCGCCTTTATGGAGCAAAAAAGCCATTCTGAAGGTCAAGACTCGCGTTTTGCCAGATCCGGCACCAGCAATAATCATGACAGGCCCATCTGTTTGCATGGCTGCTTCCTTCTGTGCTGGGTTGAGTTTGTCCAAATAAGGAGGAAGTTCTTGTGAGGTATTTTGGTCGGGCCAATGCATAAAACACAAAAATACCACAGAAAAGTGATGCGATTTTCACAACTTGTAAACCTCCGTTTGTGTATCTTGCAACTGTAATTATGGTAATTTTGATTTTGCTCAATTCCGATCTTCTCTTATTGGTTTTACTATTTATGGTGATGGCAACGGCGGTGGTGAGTTTGCTTTGGTTTTTGCGCGAACGGAGATTGTTGAGGAGCATTCAGGCGTTGATTGCAGAGGAGAAAATGGAGAATTTGGAGAGCAAGCACAGCAATCCCAAGGATATGAAAGAGGCGTTGAGGGCGTTGTTCGAAACAAGGAAAGAGGAGTTGTTGCAGTTGCAGCGCTTAGAGAATTATCGCAGGGACTATATTGGGAATGTGGCGCACGAATTAAAAACGCCCATTTTTTCTATTCAAGGCTACATCGACTCTGTGTTGGATGAGCCAGAGATGGACGAAGAGATGCGAGATAAGTTTCTCAAACGGGCCAATAAAAATGCCAGCAGATTGGGTCAGATAGTGAGTGATTTGGATACAATTACCAAATACGAAAGTGGATTTTTGGTGTTGAACATCCAGGCGTTTGACATGTTGGGTTTGGTGAATGAGGTGGCGGAATCATTGGAGTTGCAGGCCCAGGAAAAACATATATCGATTCAAGTGCACGCGCAAGGCGAAGGCAAAATGGTGATGGGCGATAGAGATCGATTGGCGCAAGTGCTAACCAATTTGGGTTTTAACAGTATACGATATGGCGTGGAAGGTGGGAATACACGATTTAGGCTTTCTAATATCGGTGAGAGGATGATGATTGAGGTGGCCGATAATGGAATTGGAATTCCAACGGAGCATCAGGGTAGGGTTTTTGAACGGTTTTTTAGGGTCGACAAGCATCGAAATAGAGCAACCGGTGGCAGTGGATTGGGGTTGAGTATCTGTAAGCACATCGTGGAAGCGCATGGAGAAACCATTAATCTGATTAGTAC
>CANIZU010000175.1 GCA_947472115.1 Flavobacteriales bacterium
GTTCAGCCTGTGTTCTGTCAACAATTGGGTGCTTTCGGTTCAAACGCTAACGTAAGTACTCACAATTTTTTATCTGCCATTCCAAAACGTTTCTTGAGGGTTCGACTTCAATTAAACCCATATTTCGATCAAAAAAACGAAGTAGGATCGATTCTAACAAAACCCTGGGGAAAGGGAGCATCAAGCGGAAAATTGAAAACAAAAACCAATATGACAATCCAGTTGTCGCAACCGCTTGATTATAATAAAGATTGCAAGAAAAACTTACATAGACTTGCGGAACTACGCATAGAATATAAAATCAATGCGATTTCCATTAGGGATGCAATTGACACGTATCGGAAAGCCTGGGGCAGACAAAACCCAGAAATTGGAGACGATCACTATCAACTATTTGCAAATGCCTGCTCGGAAAAATTATCGTTTACCGTAACCGCACATCACCGAACAGAAGGCACTCTCTTGGGGGCTGCGATTTTTTTAATTACGCCGGAAAAAGCCAATCGCAGTATACATTATGTTTGTGCGGGACCCACAGAACCTGGCAAATCCATTGGGGTAATGCATGGGATTATTGATTTTGTTTTGGAACGGTATCAAGGTGGAAATATGCTTTTTGATTTTGAGGGCAGCAGTATTGCGTCCGTTGCATCGTTTTATAAAAAATTCGGTGCCAATGAAGAGCCTTTTTTCTGTTTCAATCGAGGCTTCTGAACTTTGATTCTCAAGGCAGTGATTATCTTCGCGCAATGAATCCCTGGATACAAGCAGCTCGATTGCGTACTCTACCTCTGGCCCTGTCTGGTATCCTGTTGGGCACTGCATTATCGCACATGTGCGTTTCGGCAGCAATTCTATCAGACGGCCAACTTACCCAGGCTTTATCAAATTCAGGCAATCCTATCGGACCTGAGGGTTTGAAATTGGGATTTCATGCTTCACCGTTTGTAATCACTCTGTTGGCCATTCTAACAGCCACAGCATTACAAGTATTAAGCAATTTTGCCAATGATTATGGCGATTTCAGCAAAGGCACCGACACCAAAGCGAACCGAAGTGATCGAATGTTAGCATCTGGCAAAATATCTGAAAAATCCATGAAGCGAGCCATTTGGTTCATGAGCCTCATCACTTTAATATTGGGAATTTTATTGATTTATATATCAGGATTATTTGAAACCAAAGGTGGATTCTATTTGCTGGCCATTGGTTTATTGGCATTGTTTGCCGCCATCACTTATACCGTGGGTAAGAACGCTTACGGATATTTA
Organism: Flavobacteriales bacterium; assembly: GCA_947472115.1. Lineage (GTDB taxonomy): Bacteria > Bacteroidota > Bacteroidia > NS11-12g > UBA955 > UBA955. The sequence continues at coordinate 1,272 of CANIZU010000175.1, forward strand.
GGATTGGGCGATTTATTTGTTTTGATGTTTTTTGGCTTTGTCCCCGTTTTGGGAATGGGCTTATTAAATGGATTGTTTGTTAATGAAGTAACCTGCCAGTACTTAGATGTTTTTCTTTTAGCAGGGTTGGGGTTGGGCTTATTAAGCACTGGCGTATTAAACGTAAATAATTACAGAGATATTCCAACAGACAAAGAGCAAAATAAGCAAACACTGGCGGTAAGACTAGGCGCAAAAAAAACCATCGTATACCACAGACTACTTTTACTTTTGGGTGGAGCGCTGATACCAATGTCGTTTCTTACATTTGAAAAACGATATTTCGAATGGCCCGAGATCTTTGGCCTTCAGTCTGTTTTCCTTATTGGGATTTTTTCACCCATTTTTTTGTTGCTTTCTAGTCACTATCAGGCGGTTAAAGCGGCAGAACCTGGCGATCGTGAAACACTAAATCCGCAATTAAAAAAACTCTCTCTAACGGTTCTAGCGATGGTAGTATTGTACGTGTTTTTGGCATTTTTCATTCTTGATTTTTTCAGACATTAATCAATACCGCTATACGTCTACAAGTCATATCGAGCCAGGCTAACTTTAAATATTCAGATATAAAAACCATGCGTTTCGAGATCACTCCACACACCATGGAATTTATTAAGTCCGCCAAGACAAGCAGGGGCGAATACCATCAAAAAACAAGTCATCTCATTCAATTGGGTGATGGCATTTTTGAGGGCGTGGGCGAGGCAGCTCCCCTAGCAGATCTCAGCATCGACGGCAATGTGGATTTTTATAATAAAACCGCATCGCTTTTAGATAGTCACCTAGAAAAATCGGATATCGAATCACTCCTAGAACATTGGGAACCAGGAACTTCCGAGTCGTTGCCAGCCTTGCGATTTGCACTTCATTGCGCTTGGCAACATTTGCAATTTTTACAAACTCAACCCAACATTGCCCACCACCCTACTAAGCCCACCTATTGGATACAAAACGATTTTACTTCTGGTAATTCGGGTATTCCCATAAACGGCTTGGTGTGGATGAGTGATATTGACGCGATGTATGAAGAGGCTCTTTTAAAAATCGATGCCGGTTTTGATTGCATAAAATTCAAAGTGGGCGCTTTAGATTTTGACGAAGAATGCAAATTGATAGAAAAAATTAGAAAGAAGTACGATGCGTTTAAGCTAGAAATTCGTCTCGATGCCAACGGTGGTTTTGGGTCGGATACAGCGCTTGAACAGATTCAAGAATTGCATCGTTTTGAAATACACTCACTGGAACAGCCAATAAAATCCGGCTTCCACGAACTAGATCGCATTTGTCGTTTTAGCAAAATTGACATCGCCTTAGACGAAGAATTAATTGGCATACACCCTAACAAAATGGGAAACAATCCAACTACTGGCAAAGCTTTATTGACTTGGGCCAAACCGAAATACATCATTTTAAAGCCAACACTTTTAGGTGGCTTAGACATGGCCGATCGATGGATAAATTTGGCATCGGCGTTAGATATTGGATGGTGGAGCACGAGTGCATTGGAGGGAAATGTAGGTTTGGCGGCAATCGCCCAATGGGTATCAAAATACAACCCCAACATGCCGCAGGGCCTAGGAACTGGCTCGCTATTTAAAGAAAATTATGATTCTAGAACCCGTGTGATTAAAAACAAAATCTGGTATTTACCCCAAGAATAATGCTTAAGTTACCTCAAGATTTTATTGATTCCATTAACCGCGCACTGCCAAGCAATGAGGTAGGTGATTTGATTTTGGCAATACAAGAATCGCCTAAAGTTAGCATTCGATTAAACGCATCAAAAGGAATCACATCCAACCATTTTTTAGACGATACCTTGGGCTCTCCTATCGCTCATTGTCCTGATGGATATTTGCTGAACACCAGGCCATTGTTTACCGCCGATCCCGCATTTCACGCTGGTGCTTATTACGTACAAGAGGCCAATAGCATGGTGATTGGGGAATTGGTGAAGCGGATCATCAACAATTACGATGAGGGGGCCGTTGTATTGGATCTATGTGCGTCGCCAGGAGGAAAAAGTACGCATGTTGCGACAAATTTAAGGCCGGGAGATTTACTTGTTGCAAACGAAGTTATTTCGGGTAGATGTAATACACTTATAGAAAACCTGTGCAAATGGGGCCAGGGAAATCACGTCGTTACTTCTGCCGATGCAAAGCAACTTGGAGAACTTCAGGGACTTTTCCAAATCATCGTGGCGGATATGCCATGCAGCGGAGAGGGAATGTTTCGTAAAACGCCCGATGCCATAGGCGAGTGGAGTTTAAGTAACGTTGATTTATGTACGGATCGACAAAAACGTATTGCGCACGACATATGGCCAAGTTTGGCTGAGGGTGGGGTGATGATTTACAGCACTTGCACATACAATCGTTGTGAAAACGAAGACAATGTCAATTACATCGCCAATGAACTCGGCGCCAATATAGTTGAATTTGATTTTCCTGAATCTCTCGGAATAATTGAAGTAGAGCCAGGCAAATACCGGATGTTGCCAAGTCATACGCAGGGCGAAGGTTTCTTTTTTGCGATACTGCAGAAAACATCAAAAACCCGCTTAAGATTACCGAAGGTGGGAAGAATCAAACCGAGTAAAAATCTGCCCGACTTTTTGCGTGGTGAATTCTTTGGTTATGAATTACAGGA
>CANIZU010000176.1 GCA_947472115.1 Flavobacteriales bacterium
CGCAACACCCACACGATCTTGATCTGCATGGGCAATTCCTAAATTGAAGTTCTCTACCAATCCATCAGGACCTATAGCGGCCATCGCATCGGTCAAATTGAGTCCTTTTAGGGGCAATACAGCCATGTAGGCAACATTTGCTAGGCAATACACCACTGTAACAATGAAAGTGCCGTAGAGCAATGCTTTGGGAATCGTCTTGCTTGGGTTTTCTACTTCGCCCGACATAAACGTAATTCCCTGCCAAGCATCGGAGGAAAACAAACTTCCCACCATGGCGCTGGCAAATGCTAGAAGCAAACCAATGCCAGCCAACGATTGCCAATTAGGGACAACCTCGTTAAGTTGAGCGCCACTCGCACTTATACCATTGGCTTTTAGTGGATTCGAATCATCTGGCGACACAAAATGGGAAGCCCCGGACGACATGTTTTCCCAAAAGTAGTTTTTAACACCATTTAGACTTCCGCCGAATAAAACATAAAGGCCACCCATAATCAATGCGCTTAATGCGATCAATTTGGCCAATGTAAATATGCGTTGCACCCATTTTCCCTCTTGGATACCGAGACTATTGATCATCGTTAACAAGAAAATACTTCCAATGGCTATGAGCTGACCTGCGAGCAGTTTAAAAGTTGTGCCGCCTTCACATTCACCATCGCCAAACAAAACAAAACTGAAAACCACTTTTTCATGGTTCCAGGTGAAAATCCCCAAATGCTTAGCAAAAGCCATCGCAACGGCGGCGATTACGCCTGTTTGAATGACTGAGAATACGGCCCAACCGTAAACAAACCCCATCCGTTTTCCATAAATACGAGTTACAAAATTGTACTGACCGCCGGCATTGGGCATCATCGACGCCAATTCGCCGAAACTTAGTGCCGCCATTAGCGTTATCACACCGGTTAACAACCAAGCCAACAATACCAGCGGCCCACTGCCTAGCTGCCTGGTCATGTCGGATGTTACCAAAAATATCCCACTCCCTATCATACTGCCAGAAACCAGCAGTGTAGAATCAAATAATCCCAATTTTTTCGTCGCGCTCATACTCCTTAAAACGGAATATTACAAAAAAGGCCTGGGGTTACCAAGCCTTTTCAGAAATATGGATAATACTTAAGGTTTATTATTTAGATTGGAGTTTCTACGAGAATAGGCAAAATAAACTACCAAGCCCACAAGCATCCAAATCATCGCTGCTTTCAAAGTGAAAGCATCTAAGGCGACAATCATTGCCGTACAAACCAAAATACCCAACACTGGCACCAGAGGTACCAATGGTGTTTTAAAAGGTCTTGCTAACTCTGGATTGGTTTTACGCATCAACAAAATTCCAATACAAACTAAAACAAATGCGAACAACGTTCCGAATGAGGTCAAATCTCCCGCAATACTGCCAGGAACAAACGCCGCAAATGCACCTACAAAGAGGAATAAAATCCAATTTGCTTTAAACGGAGTTTTGTATTTGGGATGCAATTCACCAAAGGCTTTGGGAATTAAACCATCTTGACTCATTGAATAAAATACTCGGCTTTGGCCCATTAACATTACTAATATTACAGAAGAAAATCCTGCCAAAATGGCCAATGTTACACTTGTACCAAGCCATTCATATCCACTCATATAAGTTTTAATCACATAAGAAACAGAAGCTTCTTTACCAGCAGTTGCAAATTCACTCCAATGAGCTACTCCGGTTAGAACGTGACCAAAAAGAATATACAAAACCGTACAAACGGCCAAAGATCCCAAAATACCGATTGGCATATCTCTTTTCGGGTTTTTTGCCTCTTGAGCTGTTGTACTTACCGCATCAAATCCAATAAATGCGAAAAATACAATTGCAGCGCCTCCAAGTACACCACCCCAACCCCATTTAAAGAAGCCTTCGTGACCAATTGTCCCTTCTGGAATTAAGTAAGGTGTGTGATTTTCAGGTTTGATGAATTGCCATCCAACCACAATAAAAACCAAAACAATAGCAACTTTAACAAATACAATGACTGCGTTAACCGTTGCAGATTCTTGGGTTCCTTTAATCAATAACAATGTTAAGGCCAATAGAATTATCAGCGCAGGAATATTCATAATTCCGGAGGTGATTGTAACTTGAGAAACAATATCTGCCGGTAATTTTGCAAATTGATCCGCGTTTAAAAAACCTTTTTCTATTCCTATCCAGTTCCCTGGCAACGCTTGGATTTGTGTAATAACATCCGCAGATGCTTGATAGAGTTTTTCAAACGGCGAGTGACACCATTGATAGGGTATCGAATTCCCCAGCAGGTTATTTAAATATTCACTCCAAGCAATTGAAACCGTAGCCGCGCCCAATGCATATTCCATAATTAATGCCCAGCCGATTACCCATGCAACCAACTCGCCCATTGTTACAAAGCTGTAGGCATATGCACTCCCCGAAATGGGTATCATCGCAGCAAATTCTGCATAACATAAGCCGGCAAAGGCACAACCAATTGCCGCAACAATAAACGATAATGTTACACCAGAGCCAGCAGCATCCGTCGCTGCCGCAGCTGTTCTAACAAACAATCCAGCACCAATGATTGCTCCAATTCCCAACGCGATTAAACTGCCCGCGCCCAATGTGCGTTTCAAATTGCTTCCTTGAGCTTGCTGCAATAATGCATCTAACGATTTCTTTCTCCAAATAGACATGTTTGATTTTGCTTAAAAGACAAATATAGGGATTTAGGCTATTACACCCAATGCTTTACCCACTTTGGTAAATGCCGCAACTGCTTTGTCGATGTGCTCAAATTCATGCGCCGCACTCAACTGAACACGAATTCTCGCTTGATCTCTTGGTACTACAGGGAAGAAAAATCCGATGACATAGATTCCCTCCGCCAATAGAGCATTCGCCATATCCTGACTCAGTTTCGCATCGTACAACATCACAGGTACGATGGCGCTATCGCCGACCTTAATATCAAATCCCGCGGCTTTAATTCCCGCCTTAAATCTTTTTACATTCTCCTCCAATTTGTCGCGCAACGATGTGGTTTCATTCAACATCTTCAATACCTCGATGCTCGCACCTACGATGCTTGGAGCCAACGAATTTGAGAACAAATAGGGACGACTTCTCTGGCGTAATAGTTCGATGATTTCCTTCCTGCCAGTAGTATAACCCCCCATGGCACCGCCCAAAGCTTTCCCTAATGTGCCAGTGATAATATCAACACGACCCATCACATTGCAATATTCAGGTGTTCCGCGACCGGTTGCGCCAATGAATCCAGCGGCATGACATTCATCCGTCATTACCATCGCATCAAATTTTTCAGCCAAATCACAAATTTTATCGAGTTGGGCTACAGAGCCATCCATCGAGAAAACGCCATCGGTAACCACCAAGATAAAGCGAGCACCTTTTTCACGAGCCGCAATCAACTGGGTTTCCAAATCGGCCATATTGTTGTTTTCATATCGGAAACGCATCGCCTTACACAAACGCACCCCATCAATGATGGAAGCATGGTTTAAACTATCCGAAATAATAGCATCTTGTTCTCCCAGTAAAGGTTCAAAAAGACCTCCGTTTGCATCAAAAGCTGCTGCATACAATATTGTATCCTCAGTGCCATAAAACTCAGCGATTTTGGCCTCTAATTCCTTGTGAATGTCTTGGGTACCGCAAATAAAACGCACACTGCTCAAACCAAACCCATGGGAATCGATGGCTCGTTTGGCTGCCTCCAGAACCCGAGGATGACTGCTTAAGCCCAAATAATTATTGGCGCAAAAATTCACCACTTCGCTGCCATCTGCCAATTTAATCACGGCGTCTTGCGGGGTTGTAATGATGCGTTCTTTTTTGAATAATCCGGCTTCTTCGATGCTTTTCAGCTCAGCCGCCAAGTGTTGTTTAATGGCTCCGTACATAGGTCTTTAAAAGACAAAAATACG
>CANIZU010000177.1 GCA_947472115.1 Flavobacteriales bacterium
ACCTGTCGATAATTCAAAAACAGAAGGACAAAAAAGGCCAAATTGACCGACATGAATTTCCCGAAAGTTGAGATTATTCTCAAAAAGAGACCCGGTGAAAGTATGCCAGTGTCCTGAACTGCCTTGGACATATCAAACCGGTTGATTCCGTTTATTGTTTGCCCTGTAAACCAATCCACGCCGAACCAAAATACCACCAAGACCACAACAGCAAAACCATAACTAACAATCAATCCCTTGAAACGATTTAGCGCATGCAAATAATGTCCGATCGGTGATGCGATTCCCAAAAAAATCACTGCGGGCGAAATCAAAAACAAGGTTTCTTTTAGCCCCGAAAATGTCTCCCCGAAAACGAAAACATAGAGCTCATTCGGCACTAACATCGCAGCTAGGACGGCGAGCAGGGTTCCCGTTGCGGAAATCACGACATATCTCGAAAGCAACTTGTGGAATTTTCTTTGCTGCGATGCAGGTGCTGACACATCGCCATTATTTCGATCCCCCGATAATGACCCCGAGGAAACCAACATTCTTGAATGTAGAATCGTACCGTAAGAATTGCCAAAAATCCAGATGGTATCGGCAATCAACAGCGCATTTGCCAATAACCCCGCCTCTGAATTACCAAATTGCGCAGCCATCCACCACAATGGCAATCGATATAAAAGAAACAGTAAAATATGTCCGAGCTGCGACAATACGCCGCTATGAAACATCTCTTTGGGTGGCTGGATGGAACTCAAAAACGACCCATTATTTGATCCGGGACGGGATTGACCCATTTCTTGTGAACTTGAATGAATGGATTGCATCGCTGCAACTCTAAATATCGACCCGCCAATAAACAACGACCGAGACTGCCACAAAGAATACACCCAAACCAAGCCGGATGCGTACACAAGAATCCACAGAATAGCCATTTCATTAAATCCATGGAGATAGTGCAAGGTTTGTCCATCCATCAAACGCTCCGCTATGTGCCTACTTACACTGAGTTCTATGGCCGCATTTTTCGGGATTATGAAACCGTACATCGCTTCAAAGCACAATAAGAGTCCCAACAATTTCAGAACTTCCATTGAAACCTGCAAGCGATTCCGTTGATGCACCCATCCATGAGCCTGATACAGATTATACTGAATATTCAATCCCCCGAGAAACAATCCCTGAAAGAACAGCAAATTGAGCGTAATCACTTTGGGATGATCCAAACAAATGGGATAAGTACCCGCATTCGGAATAACCCATATAAACCACCCAATCACATAGGCAACAGACAAAACCAAAAACAAAAAGAACCACGCCGTTGGCAATATGCGTCGTAATGGATATTTCGTCAGCAAGTTCGCCAACGCCCCACCGGCTACCATCTCACTCACCATTAATGTCAGTTGTAAATACAGCAGCAAAACCGACAGTGCACCCCTACCGTAAGCGCCCATACCCCGTGAATAAATCACAACCACCAATGCCGCAATCACCGCTTTGGCGAGCTGCCAGCCAAATGTCCGCACCGGACCGCCATCGCTAAAAACAGACTTCTTATTCGCTGGGTCTAATTTTCCGAGAGCATTTCGTCCGACATTTATATCTTCATGTCCCATCCCCGCCTCCTTCTATTTTACATGGAAAAGTTTCCAAAAAACATCCCATTGCAGCCCATCGGAACAACTCATCCAACAATTTCACATCACCACCACTGAAAACCCGCGGTTTTGAGCCCTTCCCCAGTGAGTTTATCCCCCAATTTGCCAACACGTAATCCAGCGCATTTTGTCGCCGCGCGCGGGACACCAGACCATCCAATCGGTCCGACAAAATCCAATCCTTCCACACAACCAATTCCCGGGCCGTTAATTCATTCTTTGGCACCGAAAACCCCTTTTTATCAATCCGCCACAAAACCTTCGCAGGCACCAACCCCACATCCATCGCTTTGCGTAAATACCCCTTGGAATACCCATCCACCAAGCGCGATGTGAGCGAACCCTCCAAACTCCATTCCTCATCAATCCATAAATTCAACCAAGCATCCGCCATGCGATAATCGTCGGCAAATGGATTCCTCGATTCAATGCCCGCCGCCATGCCATTCCTATCTTCAAAACGCAACAATTGCGTTAGCCTTTCACCATAATAATCCTTGCGCATCAGCACATCCACACACGTCTCAAAAGGACGTCCAGCCCAACTGCCCAACACCGCTTTAAACCATTGCTTGCCCGCCGCCGCAAAACCCACAGGCCATTTATTCCTCACCGGCCAAAGCGTATTTTTCTCATTCCAAAATGCTGCCTTGTAATAATGAGGATACCCCCCAAACAATTCATCCGCACCCTGACCGTTGAACAAAACCGTAACCCCAGCCGCCTTCACCGCTTCACACAATGCAAAATGCGCCAAATTATTCCAGGCCACCGGAATTCGATGCGTGGCCTTAATATACCTTTCTAAATAGTTGCCGTCCAACTCGCGAACGTCCACCGTATGCCAAATTCCACCCACATGCTCTACCACCGATTTCTGATATTCGCTTTCATCGCCGTCCATCCCCGGTGCAACCACCGAAAACACATGCAAATGCGCTTCTTTCCCCATGATTTCCCTTGCCATCCCCACCAAAGCTGCACTGTCGATCCCGCCACTCACCGCAAATCCAATCGGAACATCACTGCGAAGTCGTTTCGTCATCCCCTCCATCAACTGCGACCGCAACAATTCGATATGATTCATGGGCTCCTCGTTCAATCCCAACTGCTGTTTCCAACCCGCACCGTCATCCAATCTCAAATAATCACCCGTATGCCAGGGCTCAATAATCACCCGACCCCAATCTGAAATCGGATTCAGCGCCGAATCCAAACTCAAACATGAATAGGTAAGATAACAGCCCATTTCCAACTCCTGAATTCCGTTGAACAGCATATTTCTATCCGACGCACCCTCTTCCAAATGCGATTTCAAGGCCTTTTTACTGAGCGAAACCGTCATCCCCTGCAATTCTAGCGCTTGCTTCAATGCAAAATCTTCACTGCCAAACAAAAGTGATTTCACGATATTTTCAGCGTTGTCGCCATCCCTTTCCAAATAATAATACACAGGCTTTACCCCCGTTTTATCTCTGGCCAAGGTTAACTCTTTCCGTTCCGTATCCCAAATGGCAAAAGCGAAAAAACCATCCAAAAGCGCAATGGCCTCAACCCCTTTCAAACTCCACAACTGCAGTAAAACTTCTGTATCCGTGCCCGACGTAGTCGTTAAGTCGAATTCCGATGCCAGCTCCAAATAATTATAAATCTCCCCATTAAAGGAAATCCAATATCTACCATCCGCGCTTTGCATGGGCTGCTTCCCTTGGTCGCCCAATCCCAGAATCGACAACCGTCGATGCATGAGCATGGCGATGCGATTATCTCCCTCACCACCAAACACCTCCACCCCAAATCCGTCTGGTCCGCGATGCTTTAGGCCTTCCACCAAGGATTGACCAAAGGCCTTCATTTGAACTTCGGACTGACAGCCAAAATCAACCAAGCCCCCTATTCCACACATATATCGATCAAATTTCGGTACGACAAATCCAAAACTTCAGCCACCGCATTTTTGGCATATTTGCTCGCGGCATCTTCGGCGATTGCCATCCGATTCCATTGCTCATTTTCCAAATACGCCTTTTCCATCGCCAGTGTCAGTGCGGCTTCATCCATAGAATCGACCAACAAGCCGTTTTCAATAGTCACCATTTCCGGAATTCCTGCAACCGACGATGAAATCACTGGCAAACCACAGCAGAGCGCCTCAGAAATCACGCAAGGCGCATTTTCCATTTCCGAAAACAAAACGAAAGCATCGGCTTCTTGCATTTGAAAAGCGACATCCGATGCATTTCTTGGTCCAAAAAACGCCACGCTAGGTTGAAAAATATGGAGCAA
>CANIZU010000178.1 GCA_947472115.1 Flavobacteriales bacterium
ATTTGCAGAAAAGTCAGGGGCGGGGGATCCGATTTGTAAATTCATGATGGTTTAACAATTTTAATTCAATAGCGTTTTTTTGAGGTTGCAAATTTCAGGCAAGTATTGTGACGAAAATCGCAAGTATAAAAATAGGAGTTATAATTTTTCCAAAATGAAATTGGTCATCCTGCGATACAAATGGAAACTAGCAGCCCTATCACCAATGCCATGGTTGCGATTTGGATATACCTCGCTATCGTATTTCGCTCCAGATTTAATCATCGCATTGATCATTTCTGCCGAGTTTTGCCAATGCACGTTATCGTCGCCGGTGCCATGAACCAACAAGTAATTGCCTTTAATCCCGTCCGTAAAATTTATAGGCGAGTTGTTCTCATAACCCAAAGGATTGTCGATGGGCCTACGCAAATATCGCTCAGTATAAATATTGTCGTAAAATTTCCAATGCGTAACAGGAGCCACTGCCACCGCGGCCTTAAATACGTCGCTGTGTTTGGTGATTGCGCTGCTGCTCATATATCCGCCGAAGCTCCAACCCCAAATGCCAATTCGGCTTGCATCAACGTAGGGGAGTTTTGCCATCTGTTTTGCGGCATAAGCGTGGTCCGTGCTTTCCAATAATCCCAATTCTAAATAGGTCGATTTTTTGAAAATTGCACCCTTTCTGCCAGTGCCGCGATTGTCGACCACAGAAATCAAATAGCCTTGTGAAGCCAAATATTGGTGGTAAAAGTAATTGCGACTGCCAAACTGATTGCGAACCTGGTTGCTGCCCGGTCCACCGTATACAAACATCAATACGGGGTATTTCTTGCTCGCATCAAAATTGGGAGGATAAATCGTATAGGTGATTTGTTTATTGAGCAACTGCTGATGAATTTCGTATTGTGCAATTGCAGTTTTCGCATCCCATCCGTTTTGCGCTGCCAAATGCCAAAATTCGGTCTTCCAATATCCGGTAACGCTGGTGTCTGTGGCATACTCATCGAACTTCACTTGACCCAAATTCAAAGATTTCATTTTCTCAGACCAAGCGATATTCAGCTCGACGTCTTTGCCCCATTTGCCGTCCATCCGTTTGATGCGATGCTCTACGATGGGTGAGTTGCTATTATTACTGCGCGATTCGGTATAGTAAATGGCATTTGGACCCAAGGATACGTTGTAATTGAATCCGGGTTCCGTGAGTCGTTTCTTGCCTTTCCCGTTCAAGCCGATGCAATACACGTGGTCATCAATCATCGATTGCTCGCTGCTGCTGTAAACGATGCTTTTGGTGGCGTCAACATAGCCCAAGAATCGAATCACATCAAAAGGACCAGAAGTAAGGGCCTTAGAATAGCGTTGGGTTGCAGCACAATTGGGCGATACATTGCCTTTTTCGATGCATTCGCTGTAATCATGCAAGTACAAATGATTGAATCCCGATTTCTCACTGCTGTAAATAAATTGGGTTGTTTTTGGGATAAACGTCAAGTTGTCGGTGATTTCCACATAAGCAGAATCCACTTCTTCCAAGATTAAATCGCAATTACCATTAATAGGGTTGCAGAAAAGCAATTCCCAATGGTTTTGCCAACGATTCAATCGTTGAATACTCAAGAACTGGTCAGTTTGTGTCCACTGGATACGGGGCAAATACTGGTCTTTTTCGCTATTTGTCTTTGCGATGCGAGTTTGGTTGTCGTTTAGGCTGTAAACATGCACATCCACTTTGGCATTGTCTTCGCCGGCCTTTGGATATTTCCAATGCGTTTGAGAGGGGTAGAGTTCTTTGCTGTTGAACATGTCCATCGAAAATTCCTTCACCTTGCTCTCGTTGAAGTGATAAAAAGCGAGGAAGCCGCCACTGGGCGACCATCGCATTCCGTTGTCCATCGTGAATTCCTCTTCGTAAACCCAGTCCACCGCACCGTTGATGATTTTATTTTCCTCTCCATCGGTTGTGATTTGTGTCTCTTTGGCGGCGAGTAAATCGTAGATGAAAACGTTGTTGTTTTTCACATAGGCGATGCGTTTGTTATCCGGTGAAAGGGTTGGATAACGCATACGTTCGGGTATGTAGGTGATTTTATGATTCTGTAAATCAACAACATAGCATTTGGCGGTGAATGAATGTCGATACACCTGCTGCATCTCGTACTGAACCACCATGAACTTTTCATCGCTACTGATTTCGTAGCTTCCTTGGGGTGGAGTTTTATCAAACCACTTGGCATCGAACAATACAATTGGGGTATTTGATTTCCCTTCGATGTCTTTTTTGATCAACGACCAAGCAATGGGTGAATTGGAAGTTTTTTTGTCAGAAGGTTGTGGGCTATCGTCTAGTTTTAATTCGATGAAGTGTTTCCCGTCTGGTGCGAATTCACCAAAATTCCCCGGTTTTGGATACAGAGATGGGTCTTTGAATATGTTTTCCAGTGTTAGAGTGCTAGATTTGGTAATTACCGATGGTCCGGGATTTTGGACCCTAGTATCCGTTTGAGCGGTAATTGGATGGGTGAATAAGAACCCTGAAACCAATAAGCCGATCCATAAAAGTCCTTTTTTCATGGTGAAGTGTTAAATTCTTTTTAGTTTAGCTGTTGTTCGAGGTTTGATAATCACGGGTACCATTTCGTGTGTGACCACAGAGCCGTCTAAACCAAACCATTTCTCCGGTTTTCCGGCGAAGACCTTCATGCTATCGTAGGCTTGCATCACCAAGTCATCGATGATCGATAATTCGTTTTCTTGGCTCATCTCTTCATCAACCAATACGAAACGGAAATCCCCAAGGTGATTTTTGTCGATGAAGGCGTGGTAATAAGGATCTAAATCAATTTCTTCCTTATCAACCATTTCTTGAATTACCATTCTCAGATAAACGCTTATTTTCTGTTGCACGCGGAATCCCAATCTAAACCGAACCCGAATGATATCGTTCTTTTCAACCACATTTACTTTGTATTCCATGGTGTAAGGTTCATCGGTTAATTCGATGTTCACAAACCAATAAAAATCTGCGCGTTTGGGTCGTTTGTAAAGGATAGAATAAATCAATGGTGATTCTACTTCGTCGTCTCGCTGTGCCTTACTCAAATAAACCAAGTGAGTGGCAAATTTCGGAAGCGTAGTATCCTGACTTAATGCCCGCAATTTATCGCGATAGCTGGTGAGTTTTTCTGTCACAACCATCGATTGTTTGATGTGTCCGCCTCGGAAACTGATGTACATCACCATTACGATGCCGCTACCAATAAGTAGAGTAACGAAACCACCGTCGGCAAATTTGTGTAGATTGGCGATTAAGAATGCTGTTTCAACTGTCATAAAGACTGCCATAATCATCAATACCAAAATCATGGGCCAACGTTGTTTTTTGAGGTAGTAATACAACAGGATGGAGGTCATGAGCATTGTAACAGTGATCGCCAGGCCATAGGCGGCTTCCATTCCGGCAGATTCTTTAAAAATTAATACGATCATAATACAACCGATCAATAGGGCGTTGTTAACTACTGGGATGTAGATCTGACCTTTGACATTGGTTGGGAATTTTACGGTGAATTTTGGGAAGAAATGCAATCGAATGGCTTCAGAAACCAAAGTGAAAGAACCGGAGATTAAGGCTTGCGAAGCGATGATAGCTGCAACCGTGGCAATTGCGATACCGGCTGGAAGGAACCAATCGGGCATCATGCCATAGAAAGGTTTTTGACCGTTCAAGGTTGTTCCTGTTCTTGCGATTAACCAGGCACCTTGTCCAAAATAATTCAGTAGCAAAGTGGTTTTGACAAATATCCAAGATACGCGGATGTTCTTCTTGCCGCAGTGTCCAAGGTCTGAATATAAGGCTTCTGCGCCGGTGGTGCACAAGAATAC
>CANIZU010000179.1 GCA_947472115.1 Flavobacteriales bacterium
CAGAGCCAACACCGCCGTTTGCTGATACTGTTTTTGAAATTGCTGCGCTTGATATACTTGAAACGCATGGTCCTTTTGCAAATGCAAAGCCAATACTTGTCGGATCAACTTTTCAAATTTCACTTGTTCTCGACTCGCTTTCTTTGGGTTATCCGACCAACGCGTCTTTGGCTGCAACAATTCGATTTGATACAAGCCTTCTGAACTTCTCAGCAAAATATTGACCTGATTTCCGCTTTGATACAACGAGAAATCCCAGAATTTATGAACCCTAAAAAACAAGTCCATCACTTCTTTTTTCTCCCAATTGGTCCGAAATGCAAGAGGATAATCTCTCAATGGCTTCAACTCTGGAAATAAGAGCTCCGTTTTATCGTACAAAACCATTTCAAACACCCCTTTTTCTGTAGCTTCTTTGCCTTGGAATTTCCTCACCCCAATTACACCCCTACCTCTGCGCAAAACCATTTGATTTTCATTGGCAGCCTTCTCCCCAACCCTTGCCACTTGAAATTCTGAAAATTTAGCCAACGCTTGCTTACTCTCGTCTGGATTCAACAAATAATTATAACCCTGGGTACCAATCCTCTCCTCTAATCCCGACACATTCACAGAAGTCTGAACCGTAGCGGTCTTTCTACCCGCATAAAACTGATAAAAATCAATCGCCGCCATATTGTCGTCCGAAAAATCATAATCGTAATCATAATGATTCTTCCACCGATTCCTCTTTCCATCCCATGCATAAAATCGAGCATTATAATCCGGAGCGCAAACAAATCTCACCTCAATAAAATAACCCCCTTTTACTTTTAATACCTGTTTACCCGAAAATGCCTCAATGTCTAAAACCATGGGTGCCGCCAAATTGTATTGACGTCCTGCGCTATCCAAAGTTAGCAAAGGCGCATAGGCCATCTGACGTTGGACATCGTTCATTACTTTTATCCTCAACCGATAGGATCCTAGCCAATCTTTTCCATCTTCCGTAACCATACCACCCTTAGGTACCATCACCACAACGGCTTGGTCGGCCACAAACAAACGATCTTCACTGTTGTTCCCGGAAAATTCAAACCATCCTTCCGCAAAATCCCTCAACAAAGGCTCCGTTATTGGTTTGGGGAATTGCGATTTTCCTTGCAAAGGCGTCAACGGAATTGATTGCGCAAAGTCGTTGTACTTCTCCGCCGACGGGTCAATCACCTCCCCTTCCTCGGCCGATGCAATCACCGGAAAAAAGCCACTGATAAACTTCTGTTCGGCACTCAGCAAAGTGGGGTCCGAGGTCATATAATGCAAGGAAATAGGATGGATTCTACTCTGCTCCTCCGTTGCTCCATTGCGCTTTGTCATTACGATGCTCTTTTCGTAATAACCCACCTGAATCGACATATCGCCGAGCAAGGTCACATCTTTTTCCATCATCCACGATGCATTGTCGATGATATTCAAACGATGCAATTTCGACAAGGACTTTACCCCCACCGGAAGATGATACAACCGATCCAACGATATCCCCAACTCTTCGGTATTGGGCAAAAAACCAGATACGGCTTCAATGGCCAAAACGGCTTCTTTTTGATTGAAAGGTGCAATCAAGCCTATGCGTTTACAGGCCTTCCAATCTTTAAAAAACGAATAATCATCAGGTACCGTCTGAAACACCAAGGTCACACCGGGAATCAAAGACCAATTTTTATTCATGAGCAAGGCATCCTCTTTCCCGTCTGGCACGTAAAGCACCAGGCTATGCAACCACTCCAACTGACTCAAATCATCGTCGGACAGAATCCCCTGATATCGCTGTAAAACGGCCTCTTCCAAATTATCCAACTTCCCAAGCACCGCTGCAATACGCGCAATATCGATGTCGGCCGAAATCCGAATCCGCTGAACCTGTGCGAAATTCTGAAGGTTGCTCGCCACAAATTGTAAATCGGCCGGGGTGGTAATTTCAACGTACATGGTATACCCCGCAACCGCTGCTTTGGGTTTTACGTACGATGTCTGTCCATCAGCAACTACAAGAAACGACAAGCCCAAAAACAATGACAGTAAACGTTTTAAAAAAACATACCTA
This sequence comes from Flavobacteriales bacterium, assembly GCA_947472115.1. Taxonomy (GTDB): domain Bacteria; phylum Bacteroidota; class Bacteroidia; order NS11-12g; family UBA955; genus UBA955. The sequence continues at coordinate 2,084 of CANIZU010000179.1, forward strand.
CCAAGATGTATGGTGCTCATCGACGGCCGCACTATGAAAATTTTATATGTCAGTAATTTTAGCATGAGGCCATCAATGGCAAGTTTACACTATTTTGGGCCAAGTCCGGATATCGAACAATTTATGCGTCAGCAAACCCGATTGTTCATTTACAATTCCATTTGCCGTTAACTGGTCGATGCGAACTTTACCGTAGGCGTGAATGATTCTTTCATCGTCTAACAGAATTCCTACATGGGTCACTTTCCCATCGGCATTGGCAAAATAGGCCAAATCGCCGGGCTTGCGCTGATCCCACATTTCACGATCCCCGCAAAGGGCTTGTTGATAGGCATCACGGGGCATATTAATGCGCAACATCTGACCAACGGCCTGCACGAGGCCACTACAATCGATGCCCCAAATGGAACGACCGCCCCACAAATAGGGGGTGTTGAGGAAGGCCTCCGCCGCTGCCGCGGCTCCGGCCACCAAAAATTTACCGCCCCGATAATAATAAACACCTCCATCAATCACAATATTCCCTGAATTAGGCACACGACATCCGGGCGACAATAGAATCTTATCCCCTTCATCACCCAAAAAATAACTCCCAACTTCCGACACGACAGCCCAGTCCGTTTTCTCAAAAGAAGAAAAATCTATCAGATACATTTCTGGAACCCAACCCACATAGCGATCATAATTCGTCCTCACCTGCAACCACTCCCCGTCACTGCCTACCACACTACAAACCTCCCCAAACAACATCGAACTCACCATCTCACTCTTCGAACTACTCGAAGCGCGCATCGGAACCCATGACTGTAGACAGATTCGCTGTACCATAATTACAAATGCAATCTTTCCTTACGATCCAACAATAACGCCACATCTTCCTCGTGATCTGGGTCAGGCACACAACAGTCTACCGGACATACCGCAGCGCATTGAGGTTCCTCATGAAAACCCGTGCACTCAGTGCATTTGTCTGGCACAATAAAATAAACTTCCTGACTCACTGGCGCGAACTTATCGTCAACATTCACCATACGCCCGTCTGTCAATTGAAACATCCCCGTCACCCCCGTACCATCAGCAATGGCCCACTCAACCCCTGCTTCATAAATCGCATTATTTGGACATTCCGGCTCGCAAGCCCCGCAGTTAATACACTCTTCTGTGATAATGATTGCCATAATATATACTACAAAGTTAAAGGCCTTTTGTACCTTCGAATCAATTTTTTAACCCACAACCATGGAAATAGCCATTTTTTCGGACATACACGACAACCTAAAGAATTTAGAATTGGCCATCGACCAAATCAAAGCCAGAGGCATCAACAAATTAATTTATTGCGGCGATTTCTGCGCACCCTTTGTGATGAAGCAACTCGGACAAAGCGGACTAGAGATTCACGCAGTTTGGGGCAACAACGATGGCGATCGCTTCAAACTCACCCAAATCGCTGCACAGTTCCCAAGTATCAAATTGTATGGCGAATACATTGGCGATGAAGACTGTTTGTTAGAAATTGATGGAGTAAAAATTGGTGTTTCCCACTATCACTTTTACGCCAAAACCATGGTCAAAACGGGCTGGTTCGATGTGGTTTGCTTTGGACATTCACACAAATCACACAAACAGAAATTTGGCAACGCGCTTTTGATAAACCCAGGCGAAATTGCAGGAATTTTTGGCCCGGCCACCTATGCCATTTACGACACGCAACTGCGAGGCTCTGAAATTATCACACTCTAACCTTACGAAAGTCCCTCTCCAATTGCCGC
>CANIZU010000180.1 GCA_947472115.1 Flavobacteriales bacterium
GACAATGTATCATCGGGCGATGCGTTACCCATCACGATGATGGCTCCAATCAAAACGACCCCGTGAATGGCGTTAGCACCACTCATCAAAGGGGTATGCAACACGCTGGGTACGTGAGAAATCAATTCTATCCCAACAAAAATCATCAAAACGACGAGATAAATGAGATTTAAGGTATTTTGTTGTTCGTATTGCGCGATTAAGTCGGCAATTTGCTGAAAAAATGCTTCCATTTTACTTTTCTATTAAGCGTTATGATAAATTTCACCGTTCGAGCAAATCAAACAGCCTTGTACAATTTCATCGTTGCGATCCAAAATCAATTCACCCTTTGGCGCAACCAATTTTAACAGTTCCCAAATATTTCGGGCAAACAATTCGCTGGCGTTGGCACTCAACTCCGATGGCATATTCACCGCACCAACCAAACGAACACCGTTCACCACTTTCACCTTGCCGGCTTCGGTTTGAGAACAGTTTCCGCCTTGCTCTGCAGCCATATCAATCAAAACAGCGCCTGATTTCATGAGGCCTAACTGTTCGTCATCAATCAAAATGGGGGCTTTTCTGCCGGGTACCAAAGCGGTAGTAATTACTAGATCGGCCAGAGCCAAACTCTTGTTCACTGCCTCTCTTTGTGCCGCACGATATTCTTCTGTCGCCTCTTTGGCATATCCACCTTCCGAACCCACTTCTACGCCTTTTACTTCGATAAATTTTCCGCCCAAGGATTGCACTTGCTCTTTGGTTTCAGGACGAACATCAGTTGCTTCTACGACAGCACCCAAACGTTTTGCCGTTGCGATGGCTTGCAAACCGGCCACACCGACACCAAAAATCAATACTTTTGATGGGGTAACTGTTCCTGCGGCTGTCATCAACATCGGGAAAATTTTATCCAGGTGATATGCACCTTCAATCACTGCGCGATATCCCGCCAAGTTGGCTTGAGAACTCAACACGTCCATACTTTGGGCGCGAGAAATCCTAGGAATGGCATCCAAACTCAAAACTGAAAGGCCTTCGGCGTTGAACGACGATACCAACTCTGCATTGCTGCGATGGTACATCAAACTCACCCAAAGGCTACCTTTTGGCAATGTCTTGGCGACATTTGCTTCGGGCATATTGATTTGCACATACATGGCGGCATCGGTCATAGATCCGCGATCTACAATGCTAGCACCCGCTTCAGCATACATTTCGTTTGAAAAGTGTGAGCCAGATCCAGCACCCGATTCTACTACAACTTCATTTCCCATCTGAATCAAACTCTTGGCAACCTGTGGTGTTATGGCTACTCGGTTTTCTCCAGCACGGGTCTCTTTTAAGACAGCTATTTTCACAATCGATTATTTGATTTTGGAAGCGAATATACAAATAAAAAAGGGGGGCTCCGCCCCCCTTTTTTCCATTCCTTGTAACAATCTTATTTTTTACAAAAGGTTAACACCCTCTCACCAACCAAAATATAGTACATGCCCGCCAATAAATTACCCGAATCAAAACCCGCATCCCCCACACGATTTACCGCGATCTCCTTGCCCAACACGTCCCTCATCACCCAATTCTCGCCCGGCCTTAAACCCGCGATCACAACTTTACCATTGCCTGGATTGGGATACAATTTCAAGCCCTCCGTCTCCACATTCTCCGCCGAAAGTTTCGCAATGTAACCATCGCGGTAACGAACCTGCGTTGGAGTGAATTTTCCCGTTTGCGCCGCAACTGTGCCCTGGATTTCCATCACCGGAATACGCTCCGAAGTACTCAACCACCTGTATGTCAATGTCTTCCTCGGGATCGGAAACTTCCCAAACTGCGATGTCACCGTATCAATCTCATCCACATAAGTCTTTAATCGCAACACATCCTTGTACTCGCCAAATGGCGTTTTTATCGTTCCCCAACCGTCGGCATTGTTCACGCGCGTCCCACTCTGAACCAACGCAAACAAATCTCCCGGTATGCTAAATTTAAAATTAAAAGTACTCGTATCCACATCGCCGTAATTCAACGGAAACTGATAAATCTCATCGTCGTCCTTGTACATCGAAGCCAATGGAAATCCCGAATACTGATACCCAATCCCCTCTGCCTTAAACACTTTTGTACTATTGGTATAAAAAGAATAAACGTTAGTTAATGTAATCGGACCCGCGCCAATGGTATCCGCAGTTTTTTGACCAATCTGACCGAAAAAATAAAAACCATACGGCGTTTTACTTGCACTGTAATAATTATTTAATGTCTGGGTTAAGGCGGTGATTTTACTAAAATCCCACGACATATTGGCGCCTCCCGTTTCGAAATTTGTTGGCAACGTGGTAGGACTCGCTGTAGAATATCGCAAGGTATCTCCCGCCTTTGGCATCGAAGCCGATGTGATGCTTGGCTGTGCGATAACCGACAAAGATATACACGCACTCAAAATCATGAAAATTCGTTTCATACTCAAACAAATGTAAACAATTAGATTCAAAATTGGGTTGCTTTTCTGCCCAAAAAAAACGATTTTTGCAGAACTTATGGAATATCGATGGCGCGCAAAATCTACCCCCAATCCGGAACAAGTAGCGCTGCTCTCAGAAAGCATTCGCGTGAATCCAAACATCGCAGCCATACTCATTCAACGCGGAATTGACAGCTACGAGAAAGCAGAAAAATTCTTTCGTCCCAAACTCGAAGATCTCCACAACCCTTTCCTAATGAAAGACATGGATGTCGCAATTCGTCGTATCCAACAAGCCGTAACCAATCAGGAAGGGATGCTTATCTATGGCGATTACGATGTGGACGGGACCACTGCTGTTTCTATCGTTTACTCCTATTTTAAGTCGTTCAATCAAAACATCGAATACTACATCCCCGATCGTTACAAAGAGGGATATGGCATCAGCAGAACTGGGCTAGAATACGCCGCCGAAAAAGGCTTTACGCTTGTCATTACCCTAGATTGCGGGATTCGTTCCAATGCATTGGCCGATTACGCCACTTCCCTGGGATTGGAAATGATCATTTGTGACCACCACCTTCCCGGCGAAACCCTGCCCAACGTCGCCGCCATCCTCAACCCCAAACGCAACGATTGCGAGTACCCTTATAAAGAACTTTCCGGCGCTGGCATTGGCTTCAAACTAATCCAAGCCTATAACGAGAAGCAAGGGATGCCCACCGAAATGGTTTACGATTACCTCGACATGGTGGCAGTGAGCATCGCATCGGACCTAGTAGATATCCGAGGCGAGAACCGCGTACTTTCGTTCTACGGGCTCAAAAAACTCAACGAAAACCCAAGCATCGGCCTTCAAACCCTGCTGGAAGATTGCCCCAAAAAAGACCAATACAATATTTCCGATATCATCTTTGGCATCGGCCCTCGCATCAACGCCGCAGGCAGAATTTCTGATGCAACCGCCGCCGTGAAAGTGCTTATCGAAAAAGATTATAACACCGCAAAAAAATACGCCAAAGTCCTGTCGGAGCGCAATCATGAGCGCAAGGAACTCGACACCGACATTACCCGCGATGCCATCGCAATGGTGGAACAAAGTCAGCGTTTGATGGACAAATACTCCATGGTACTGCAAGGCGAAGGCTGGTCGAAAGGCGTCATCGGAATCGTCGCCTCCCGCATGGTGGAGCAATTCTACAAACCCACTATCGTTTTTTCTTTGAACGATGGGATGCTAACTGGAAGCGCTAGAAGTATCAAAACGTTCGATATTCACGAGGCGATTGGTGCCTGCGGTGATTTGGTGGAACAATTTGGCGGACATAAATATGCGGCCGGACTGAGTATAAAAGTCGAGAATTTCGATGCCTTTGCCGATAAATTCGA
>CANIZU010000181.1 GCA_947472115.1 Flavobacteriales bacterium
GCAGGTTGGATGGCAATTGTTGCGGTATTGGGTAACGTATTCTTGATTATGGGAGTATTGGCCAGTATGGGTGCGGCATTGACATTGCCTGGTATGGCGGGTATTATCTTAACCGTGGGTATGGCGGTTGATGCCAACGTGTTGATTTACGAGCGTATTAAAGATGAATTGGCTGCTGGTAAAGCAATGAAAACAGCCATTGCCGATGGATTTAAACATGCGATGAGTGCCATTGTGGATTCTAACATTACTACTTTGTTGGCGGGATTCATTTTGACATTTGCCGGTGCGGGTCCTGCATATGGTTTTGCAATTATCTTGGTAATTGGTATCTTCAGTTCAATGTTCACAGCGTTGTTTATTACACGTTTGTTGTTGGATCGTCGTGCCGATAAAGGCTTAGATATCAGCTTTGACGCACCTTGGAACAAGAGCTTCTTGAAGAATTCAAACATTGATTTTGTATCAAATCGTAAAAAATACTATTTCGTTTCAGGATTTGTAATCTTGATGGGATTGATTGCATTCATTTCTAAAGGGGGTATCAATACTGGTATCGACTTCAAAGGTGGATATTCTTATGTAGTTCAATTTGATGCAAGTAAAAAGTACCAAACTGAAGATATCAAAGTGGCAATGGATAATGCCATGAAAGGATCAAGCAACGAGGTGAAAACTTTTGGTAACCAAGGTCAGTTCCGTTTGGTAACTACCTATATGATTGAAGCGCAAGGACAGGAAGGCCGCGACTCAGTTCGTACGGCTGTTTTGACTGCATTGAAAGGCTTTAAATTAGCCGATGGCGATCCAATCCTAAGTTCTTCTAAGGTGGGTGCTGCCATTGCGACTAGTACACGTGATAAGAGTGCATTCTTGGTGATCTTGACCGTGGTAGGTATTTTCTTATACATTGTATTCCGATTCAGAAGTATCGCTTACGGTATGGGTGCAACGGTAGCCTTGATTCACGACGTATTGGTGGTATTATCATTCTTCGCCATTTTGGATGGTGTGGTTCCTTTTCCAACAGACTTTGACCAGAATTTGATTGCTGCGTTGTTGACATTGTTAGGATATTCAATTAATGATACGGTAATTGTATTTGACCGTATTCGTGAATTCTTGACATCTAAACGTGTTGACCGCAATGATGAAGCATTAATCAATACTGCGATCAACGATACATTGAGTCGTACCATTATTACTTCAGCTACTGTATTTGTAGTTGTTTTGATATTGTTCCTATTCGGTGGAGACGCGTTGAAAGGATTCTCATTGGCCTTGTTAATAGGTGTAGTAGTAGGTACTTATTCTTCAATATGTATCGCAACTCCTATCGTGGTAGATTTCTCTTCTAAGAAGAAACAGATTCAATAATTTCACTTCGAACTTTCGAAAAGGCGGGGTGATATTCACCCCGCCTTTTTTATTATGGGTCAGTGAGAAAATATCAAATCAAAAAAATAGAATAAAAAAAATATTATGAGCAAGAGAAAAATGGAAATTGGATTGTCTAATGAAATGTTTAAGCAGGTGGCAGATGAATTCGGAACGCCTGTTTATGTGTATCATGCGGAAAAGATAGAAGTGCAGTACAAGCGTTTGCTTAATGCATTTCCTGGGGTGAAGGTGAAGTTGCATTATGCGTTGAAAGCCCTGAATAATATTAATATACTACGCTTGCTAAAATCTCAGGGAGCGGGATTGGATGCGGTTTCTATAGAAGAAGTGCAACTGGGTTTGCGTGCAGGATTTGCGGCCCATGAAATTATGTACACCCCAAATTGTGTGCATTTTGATGAGATAAAGGCGGCGGTTGAATTGGGCGTTCACATCAACATCGATAACATATCAATCCTAGAGCAGTTTGGAAATGAGTATGGTAATTCTGTTCCTTGTTGTATTCGTTTGAATCCCCATATCATGGCGGGTGGAAATAGTCATATTTCGGTGGGGCATATTGATTCGAAATTTGGTATTTCTATTTACCAGCTCCGACATGTACTTCGTGTTGTTGAGTCATTGAAAATTCGTGTCGCTGGTTTGCATATGCATACGGGTAGCGATATTTTGGACGGTGATGTATTTTTACGCGGAGCAGAGTTACTTTTTGATGCGGCCAAGGATTTCAAGGATTTGGAATTCATGGATTTTGGGAGCGGGTTTAAAGTTGGCTACAAAGCGGATGATATCGTAACGGACATCGAAGAAATAGGGGCTAAAATCGCAATCGCATTTCAAGAGTTTTGTGTGGAATATGGAAGAGAACTGGAATTGTGGTTTGAGCCTGGGAAGTTTATCGTTAGTGAGGCTGGATCCTTGTTGGTTAAGGCCAATGTAATCAAGCAAACGACGTCAACGGTTTTTGTAGGTGTGGATTCCGGTCAGAACCATTTGATTCGCCCAATGTTTTACGATGCATACCATTTCATCGAAAATATTTCAAACGAAGAAGGTACACAGCGATTGTATAGTGTAGTGGGATATATCTGCGAGACGGATACCTTAGGATATGATCGCAAACTGAATGAAGTTAGAGAGGGCGATGTATTAAGGATTAGGAATGCAGGTGCATACGGCTTCTCAATGAGTAATAATTACAATGCAAGACTCAGACCCCCAGAAGTATTGGTTAAGGGAGGTAAAGCCTATTTGATTCGCAAACGGGAGGAGTTGGCTGATTTGATCCGCAACGAGATCGAAATCGAAGGGCTTGGCAGCTAAGGCTTATTCGCAGTTCTGGTTTAAGAAATACTCATACGTGCCATCTACGGTGTCGTTTGAGTTTCTGATTTTGCCTCGAACAATTTGAAATTGCACCGATAATATCTTTTGATTCGTAGGGTTTACGGATGCAAAGAACTTATTTGGAATCATGCTCAATGAAAATTTACCGCCACCTAAATTCTTCATGGCCAATTTAGGCTCAGTCGCAACCTTAGTGATTGGAACAAACTGAATGAAATCGGTCAATCCTGCGCCAGTCCTAGCTCTGAGATACAAGTAAAAGTCCTCTTTGTTTTTTAGGGTGTCTTTCGTCTCCAAATTGCGATCGTAGAAAATGGTTAATACATCTGTTGCACCAATGCTCAACGTGTCTTTTTTCGCCAAACGAGGGAAGGGGGATACCTTCTGAGGTCCTGAAACTGGGGGTGTGAAATCGATTTTTAAATCTTCGGTTTTGTCTTCTCCAGCGGCAGTGCCCGTACCATCTTTCTTCTTTAGCAACAAACTAATATCATTGTTGTATAGTTCAGCTGCTGTAACCTCATAGAACGAGGTTGGAATCATACGATAGAAATATAAATCGTTGCCCGCAGAACGCATTTGCAATGCATCGTTACTTGCTAACCAGGTGCCATTATTTAGAGGGTGACCTTTAGGATGCTCTTTCGGCGACCATGTCCACATGTATATCGGATCTGTAGTTCCTGTCATTTGCTGACGCTCGCATTTTTTTAGATCTACCCAAATTGTGATAGAATCATTGGGGTTAATCGGGTCTGGTGTGGCCCAAGCTTTTTGTGCCTGTAGTTTTGCCAAACCAAAAATGAAAACCAAACTGCATAATAGAATTTTTTTCATGGCAAATTATTTTCTGCTAAAGGTTAAGTGATAACTCACGGTGCGCTTGCCGCCGCAAATCTTATTGTATTTTATTACTAAATAATTGTCTTGGGGTCTAACCGGTCGCATCAGTTTCATCGTATTTATACCGGCTGTCCCATCGTCAAAAATGATTTTACTTGGATAATCAGAATTGTCGAATTTCCAAGATCCAGAATTGATCTTAAATAGTTGACTTCCTGAGCCACCTGTGATAGTATAA
>CANIZU010000182.1 GCA_947472115.1 Flavobacteriales bacterium
CCTTCTTGATCTTTCCAACCCACGCAATAAACTACCCCCGCTCCTTTTTTTGTCGGCAGCAAACTATCCCTAACTTCAATTAATGCCCAACCTTTAACTTTCTGAGATTCCCATGGCAAAATATCGACTGACTTAACCCCTGAGAACAACCACAGTGCCACCCCACAATGCAACCAAAATAGAGAAATCATCCGAATGGTAGGATTCCACTTTCTGTATTTGGGCTTATACATCCAAAAGTAAAGTAGTCCGCCAGAACCAAGAGCAATCAGCGACAGAGGATAGAATTGGGATCCAAAAACCGACAAATGAGGATTAAAAAAACCCAACCGGTTCCAGAAATAGCCGGTAAATAGCCCCAACAGGGGAATAAAAAAAGGATTGGATCGAATAAATTTCTGCATTTCAGGCCATCATTGGCGCCGAAAGCAGTTGACATTACTGGGTAAAGATTCGCTTAATCATCCGCCACATATCACTCGCAGACTCATCACGTCTACGCCATTGTTTTTGTTCATACCAACGATCGTAAACATCCCCCCTCGCCGCCGCTGTTGGCGCATCGATAATTTCTTGGACGAACAAACCCATATTATCCATATCACCCCCAAAAAGGATGTTCGAGAATTCAAACCTCCTACTCAAAGGAAATTGACCGATAATTCCGGCTACACTGTGCACGCTCAAACCCGTGTTAACCGGCTCAATAACGGGCGCTGGAATTGGCGTCGGCACCTCGATTGGCTCTAATACAGCCTCCACTATTGGCTCCGGTGTTGCAATCACAACCGGCTCAATAACGGTCACTGGGATTGGATCCGGCACCACGACTTGAACTTCTTCAATCACCTCTGTTGCAATTTCCGCAAAAGGCAATTCGTTATTTGCAATTTCCACCTCTGGTGCAAACATGTCAATGACCAGATCCGATGCAGGCTCAAAAACCGCATCAATCAATGTACCCGAACTCGACTCAGAATCCATTTCCAAAGCTATCTCAGAGTCTGCCACTTGAAGCTCAGGAAACTCCATAGAAAGCAACTCAATATCCACTTCCATGTACAACTGAGCCGCCAACAATTTCAACTTTCCCAACTTCTCAATATCTAACAATTGGGTTTGGTCGTTTCGCACTTCATGATGTATACTTGCTAAGTTATTTAGCACTTCTAACAGGGGAGTTTTATTTGCTTCCATTGATAGCGGCAAGTTACAACAGCCTTTGAAATTTCATCATGAGAGAATTTACACTTATCCACGGTTGCATGTTTGCAGGAAAAACCACTCAGCTGATTGGTTTATACAATGAAAGCATGTGTTCTGCAGATGAGAAATTGGCCGTAAAACCCCTGCTCGACAAACGCTACAATGCCACTACTATCAACACGCACAGCGGAATTCAAATGCTTGCCCATCGCATATCAAAAGCAGAAGAAATCTATCCGTTAATCAATGAAATGACCAAGGAAGTCTACATAGACGAGGTCCAATTTTTTGGACCATTCATTGTCGAAGTGATAGGCGAATTGATGATGAATCAGATTAAGGTGGTGGCGGCCGGGCTCGACAAAGACTATATGGCAAGAGATTTTGGTCCGATGGCTGCGCTCAAAAAATTGGCCACCCAAAAAATCGAAGTAAAAGCAAAATGTCATGTTTGTAACGGCAATGCCACTTTCACCTACCGCAAACCCGGGAACGACGACCTACTATTGGTTGGACATACAGATATCTACGAAGCGCGATGCGAAGCACACTGGCTAGAAGGAATGAAAGACCGTATCGAATCAATTTCTCAGTAATCAGAAAAACCAACCAATGAATCAACCTCAAAAACCAAATAACACCTTCCGATTAACCGCTTTATTTAGAGAATTTTTCCAGAGTCAACAGTCGGCAGGAATCCTTTTGGTTGTCGCCACGATTACATCTTTACTCCTAGCAAATTCATCCGTCTCTGAACAATACGTTTCATTCTGGAAAACAGAAATCGGCAGCAATTTCAATGGTTTTCACCTACAGCATAGCCTCACTGGTTGGATCAATGAGGCCTTGATGACCATTTTCTTTCTCTTGGTTGGACTCGAAATCGAAAGAGAACTATACATTGGCGAACTAAGTAGCAGAAAACGTGCAATGCTCCCAGTAATGGCGGCCCTCGGCGGAATGATTTTTCCAGCCCTCGTTTACCTCCTATTCAATTTCAATCACCCCGAATCCATCTCTGGCGTTGGAATTCCAACTGCAACCGATATAGCTTTTGCCATTGCAATCATGAGTTTGTTGGGCGATAGAGTTCCTCCAGCACTCAAGGTATTTTTAACCGCCCTGGCAATCATCGATGATCTCGGCGCCATCGTTGTGATTGGAATATTTTATGGCAATGGTTTTTCAGGCCTATATCTTATCCTCAGCGCCATCATCTGTTTATCCCTATATTTATTAAATCGCAGAGGAAATGAGAACTTTTGGGTGTATTTAATCCTCGGTTTTTCACTCTGGTTCTGCATGCTCCACAGCGGCATCCATGCCACCTTGGCCGGCGTAATCCTTGCCTTCGCCATCCCATTCAAATCCGGAAGCCCCTCCACCCTTTCCTATCGCATCGAACACAAAATCCAGTGGCCCGTAACCTACATTATTTTGCCATTATTCGCCCTTTCCAATACGGCCATTGCCATCAACTCTGAAATGACCGGCGCTCTGTTTTCCCCGGAAAGTCTAGGCATTTTCTTTGGCCTTCTGATTGGCAAACCCCTAGGTATCGTGCTATTTAGCCTATTGGCGATACGGTTGGGGATTGCAAGCTTATCGACAAGCATTAGCAAAACGATGCTGCTAGGCGCCGGAATCTTAGGGGGAATTGGCTTTACGATGGCGATGTTCGTCGACAACCTAGCCTTCACCGACATCCAGCAAATTGACCTTGGGAAAATCAGCATTTTGATTGCGAGCACCACCGCCGCAGCACTAGGATTCCTATTGCTCCACTTGGCTGCAAAAGCCAAACATCGCGCTGCTTAAATTAGCCACAGCACCAAAGCCCCATCGATTAAAACGCGATACCAACGGGCAAATCTAAACGGCGATGGGAAAATGAACATAAACCCATAGATCAACAACAATAGAATTGTACCAAACCGATTTCCATCAAAACCATTCCCGTTAAAATCATTGAGTACCCAACTAGCGGTGATCAAGGCAATCAGCAAAACAGCAAAAATCGACAATCGCCGACTCGATATCAACAGCCATAAATTGGGCGTTTGGGATACCGCATCTTTGTCTTTTTCGAAGTATTGCATGAACAAAATATTCAACAGGAAGATGCAAAACCCTTGAAGCCAGAACGATATAAAACCGGCCGATGGCAACCCGCCAAAGACGGCAGTAGCAAAGACGAAAGCTATCAAAACTGGGCCAAAAAAAGCAAGGACATAACCGCCACGCCATTTGAAATAGCTAAACATTAAACCACCCAAAATAGGAAAGCGAAGACTCCATAGCAAATCCAGGAGAGCCTTTTTATCGAACGTGCCAAAGCCCAACAATGGTAAGACAACCGTTAACATCAAAAGAATAAAACTCCCGAATAAAATCCACCCTACCGCCAATACAAGATGCCAATCAGTGAATTTCACGCCGATTCTATCCCAGGCAATCGCATCAGAGATAAAATCGGCGGCATACACGATTAAAATCAAACAGGCGACAATCCAATCCCAATTCGGCGGCGCTGCAGATAACACAAGATTAAAACTTGTAACATTATGAAACTGTGCGCGAATCGTCAAAAAAACGAGGGCCACAACCGGTATCCCCAAGGC
>CANIZU010000183.1 GCA_947472115.1 Flavobacteriales bacterium
ATGTCATTGGCCGAATCCAATCCCAAAATCGCAGGCATCACACCCGCAATGCCCTCCTCGTGCGGAATGATTAAAGCCATGAATGCATTTCCCGATCGATTCTTTGATGTCGGTATCGCTGAACAACATGCACTCACCTTCGCTGCGGGAATGGCTACCCAAAACACAATTCCAATCGTGAACATTTATTCGTCCTTCCTACAACGAGGGTACGACCAATGGATACACGACATCGCATTGCAAAACCTATCGGTGATTCTTTGCATCGACCGATCTGGCCTTGTGGGAGAAGACGGACCCACGCATCACGGCGCATTTGACATAGCCTTTCTACGATGCATTCCGCAGTCAATTCTTTGTGCACCAAGAAACGCCAAAGAGTTATACGCATCGCTATGGCTTGGAACGCAAAAGGTGGGACCCATCGCAATTCGATATCCCAAAGGGACGATAAACGACAATCAATGGGAACCTGCCATGGACAATATTTTGGCCATCAAAACCCTATCCCCACAATGGTTAAAAGCAGATGGCGAGGCAAATGTGTTGTTGATCACAACCGGACACGCCACCAATTTGGCCATAAGAGCGAATACGATCCTCGAAAATCAGAATAATTCTGAAGCCTCAGATTTTGGCGACAAGAATACAGAGCTGGCGAACAGACCCGCATCGATTCATTACCACCACCTCCACATGTCAATTTTGCAATGGGCGGATAACAATCCAGATTTTCTAGTACTATCAGACGCAGTTTCGCCAATTGAGATTGCAGGATACAAACATATCATCACCGTTGAAGACGGTTGCGTGCAAGGTGGTTGGGGCGAAGGATTACATCAATCATTGAACGATGTGTTAGAGGAAAAGCAAATTTCTCAAACAACTCAGACATTAACTCCTCATTTTCAGCACCTGGGTATTCCCCACGATTTCATCGAACACGGAAACAACGAAGAAGACCTTTATCATCGATGCGGATATGCACCGGAGGACATCGCAAAGGCAATTACAACTGCTTTATCCAAGCATTAATCAGCGACTGACCTTCGGGGGTTAGAATACTTTCCGGGTGAAATTGCACCGCCCAAATTTGTTTCATTAGATCACTCACAGCCATCACCGCGCCATCGCATGTGGCCTCAATTCTTAGCATCTCCGGCTCCAGTCCTCCTGGCTTAATTACCAATGAATGGTAACGACCTACCTGCATGGGATTGGGCAAATCTTGAAAAATGCCTTGGCCGCTATGCTCAACAAAAGAAGGTTTACCATGAACTGGAACCTCGCCATGCGTAAGTTCCCAGCCATATAACTGTCCGATGGCTTGCAGACCCAAACAAACGCCTAATACAGGCAATTTTCCAACGGTCCACTCAAGGGTCGACATGAGCATGGGATGGCTATGTGGTTGGCCCGGACCCGGGCCAACCACATAGCCATCATATTTCTGCAATTCTAACAACCAACCAACCTGATTTACCGCCACGATCTCATCAATCCTAACCACATCCACTTGTGCGCCTCCCACCGATAAATAATGTACGATGTTATAAGTGAAACTATCGAGATTGTCGATGAATAAAATTCGTTTTTTCAATCCGATGGCTGCCATTTGCTTTAAATCAAATCCCAAATTTCTTTCCTATCCCAGCCACAAAATCCTTCAGATAATAGGGCTCGTAATATGCCAAATCCTCAAAATTGTTTGATTGAAATTTCGAAACTGCCAAGTCACTCAAATGATCCGCCCGCGGCGATAAATCAATAAATAAAGAGCCTGAATTATCAACCAAGCGAGCCACTTTTTCATTGGCATTCCCAACAAAACAAGTTGTTTCATCAGGATCACCCACCCGCGTATCAGGCAAAATCATCGCACAAATTGGCACACTCACCCGGTAAGCAGAGTCAGAACCACTAACTCGATCCAATTTAATTGTATACACCTCATCTCGGCGGGCATCCATCATTACCCAAACACTCTCAATGGATTTGTGTGATCGCAATACCTCAGCACCCAAGGCCTCGAATCCGCTCACCGAAATCAATGGAACGCCTAGCGCATAACACAAACCCTTCGCCAAACTTACCCCAATCCTTAATCCGGTATAACTGCCCGGCCCCTCGTGAAACCCCACCGCCGTAATTCCTTTTGTAAAAATTCCGAATCCCTTATCAGCAGTCTTATCGGCATCCATATCCCCCTGATATTTAATAACTTCCTCAATGCCAGCACCCGGGTTCCGGGCAATTTCTACAGCTCTTTGAACCATCATTGGCAACAATTCGGCGTGCGATTGAACCACCTCTCCAATCTCCAAATGCGCCAATATTCCCGACTCCGTGACCAAAGCCACCGATGGATATTCGGCCGAAGATTCAATCAAAAGTATCATTAACTCAATTTTTCTACCGCAAAACTAACCCATAATATCGCAACCACCCACCATTCTGTGCAATCACTTATCTTTGTATTTTTAAAAATCGTATGTCAAAAGAAGTTTATATCGTCGCCGCCGCCAGAACCCCAATGGGAAGTTTCAATGGCTCCCTTTCTACCGTTCCCGCTACCCAGTTGGGTGCCATCGCCATTAAAGGTGCTTTGGAAAAAGCAGGCATCAACCCAAATGATGTCAACGAAGTATATATGGGATGCGTTTTGCAAGCCGGTGTAGGTCAAGCGCCCGCCCGTCAAGCAGCAAAATTCGCAGGCATCGGCGATCACGTACCCGCAACCACCATCAACAAAGTGTGTGCAAGCGGTTTGAAGTCGGTGGCATTGGCGGCTCAGAGCATTATGCTGGGTCTAAACGACATCGTAGTGGCAGGTGGAATGGAGAACATGAGCCTTACACCGCACTACCTTCCAAACTCACGCGCTGGTTACAAATATGGCAATATTCAAGCCTTGGACGGAATCATCAACGATGGCCTCACCGATGCTTACGGCAAAACCCTGATGGGAACTTGTGCCGAATTGTGCGCCAAAGAAATGAACTTTAGCCGTGAAGCCCAAGACAACTACGCAATCCAAAGCTACACGCGCGCTGCCGAAGCTTGGAAAGCAGGCAAATTCAACGAAGAAATCGTCCCCGTTACAGTGCAAACCCGCAAAGGCGACGTAATTGTGAGCGAGGACGAAGAATATAAAAATGTTAATTTCGATAAAATCCCAGGTCTGAAAACAGTTTTCCAAAAAGACGGAACGGTAACAGCGGCAAACGCATCAACCATCAATGATGGAGGCGCTGCATTGGTATTGGTGAGCGGCGAAAAACTCAAGGAATTGGGACTTACCCCGTTGGCAAAACTTATAGGATTTGCTGATGCCGAACAGAGCCCAGAATGGTTTACTACAACCCCAGCAAAAGCCCTTCCGATTGCAGCCCAAAGAGCCGGTATCACCGTTGCCGATTTGGATTTTGTGGAGTTAAACGAAGCCTTCGCTGTAGTTGCCTTGGCCAACAATCAGTTATTGAATCTCGACGATAGCAAAGTCAATGTAAACGGCGGTGCTGTCGCCCTCGGCCACCCCTTGGGTGCCTCGGGCGCCCGCATCCTAGTAACCCTCCTACACGTATTAAAGCAGAACAATGGCAAATACGGCGGTGCAGCCATCTGCAATGGTGGCGGTGGTGCAAGCGCAGTTGTAGTTGAAAATTGCTAATCTTCCCACAAAGAATTTTTTCTCCTTTACGGCGTTACTCTTGAGACGATGATGCAAATCACCCTACCAAATTCAACGCAACGACAAAAAGCGATACTTTTCGCCTGTCTTTGCTTGCTTTCTCTGAGCGCCAAAGCACAATCGGATTCGGCA
>CANIZU010000184.1 GCA_947472115.1 Flavobacteriales bacterium
GCACTCCACTGCGTTGCATTACCCGCATTTATGTTGGCAGAACTGCGAACCACCACAGCCGTAAGTGGCATTCCACCCAAAATCCCACTCACTACATTCCCCAAACCTTGGGCTAACAATTCTCTATTGGGGGGTGAAACGCGTTTTAATGGGTCAATTTTGTCCGAGGCTTCAATACTTAGCAACGATTCAATAGAAGCAACAACAGCAATCTTAATGGCCAAAATCCAGATCAAAACATTACCCAGAATTCGAAAACTTGAAATGCCAATACCAAAATCAAACTTGGTTGAAGCAAGATTTTTTGGCAGTTGAACTAAATGTGATGTCTCAATCGCTTGCTCTGGGAAATATTTAATGCTTAGTTGATTCAAACCCACGCCAATCAAAACAACAAGCAATGATGATGGAAAAATGCGGGTCCAGGGAATCTTTTTCAACCTAGGATGATCCCATAAAAACTGAATCGCCAAGCCACAAAAACCAATAAATAGGGCCAATGGCGTGAGGTGTTCAATAGCGACACTAATTTCAGAGAATGTCGTCTGCCCATCTAACTGAAAAAATTCTTCATCACCAAAATCATCTACGTCCCATCCAACCAAATGGGGCACCTGCTTTAGGATCAATAATAAGCCTATCGCAGCAAGCATTCCCTTAATGACAGAAACCGGTATATAGTCGGCGAGTTTGCCCAACTTTACCGACCCTAGTAAAAGTTGAAATACACCAGCCAATACAACAACCATAGCAAATATCTCTAACAAGGGAACTGAGTTGTGATTGGCTAAAGAATTTTGTGATATATCGTGTAAGGCCGATTCAACTATTACTACCAAACCCGCTGCTGGGCCACTTACAGATACCTTTGAACCACTCGCTAACCCAATTACAACGCCACCTACCATTCCGGCAACCAAACCCTGAATTACAGGTAGTCCGCATGCATGCGCAATCCCAATACACAAAGGCAATGCCACCAAGAACAAGGCAATCGAAGCTGGAATATCTTTTTGTAAATTTTTCAACGAATCAAATATAGTCACGTCAGCTTAGGGAACATAAGAAAAGAAGACAAGTGAATCAAGTCAATTCTGCATTATGGATAATTTCCATAAACTACAAATTGACAATCCAAAAAGCGCTTTCAGGTTCGTAGGTCTGAATCTTGCATACATCATTCAGCCAACCCGCCTGATTACTTAAAAAATACTGTAAAAAATGAATTCTTCTTTCCTGTGGATTCGTCAGCGAGAACACATCATTTTGCATTCCGATGATAGAATTCCATGTTTCATCGGAAAGTTTCGATGCCAAAAATTTAGAAATAGCTTCATCGGTTGTTTTGCGCTGCACTTTCAAAAATGCCTCCACCTGCTTTTTCGTATCCCCCAGCAATTCACTTTTCCATTGATATAGGATTTGCAAATATTCTTGCATCCCCGCTTCAATCTTGTCGTTCACAACATCCAACGCGCTATTTCCCGTCAATTTTTCCATCAACATCGACTTGAGATCTGAAATATCCTTAAATAAATCTGACGGCGTCAATCCAATCTGATTGATTTTCTTGTTTTGAGCCGCAGAAACCACAACCCCACCCATCCGATGAATCAAGGCTGGCGCGGGCAATCCCAAATGAGCAAACGCCTTGGTTGTCTGCAACCAATAAAAATATTCTGTAGGCCCTGCAATGTAAGCCACCGATGGCAAAATGGCTTGTTGATACAACGGCCTAAGTAACACATTGGGCGATAGTCTTTCTGGCTGACTGACCAAGATCTCGCGCATCGCTGCATCATCTAACTTTACCCCTGAATCAACCAATACAAACCCATCGACATCCTTCACGATCCGCTCTCTTCGATGCGCATCGATCCAAAATAAATTGCACTCTCTGTAATGAGCGGGCGCTGTAATCTTATGACTTTTCAGTTCCGCTGATTGCTCTGCAAAAGTTTCAAAAACAGCTGTATCAAACAAATCTGCTTCAAATATTTTTGTCGCTCTGCACTTTAACGCACCAACATTGGGATCCAAAACCAACAAACCAAAATCTGCAAACAACGATGAAACCCAAATAGACGTAGCATTCGCCAAAGTTTGACCCTCCGTTTGATACATTAATTCTAAATTCTCAATTCTCTGCAGCGCTGCAGGATCTCTTTGAAACTTTTGCTTCATCCAATCCCATAATCCGCCTAAATCTTGCGTAGTTATATCCCCAACCCCCGTTTTCCAGTCAAATTCACAGGTAAACCGATCGCCAAATAAATCCACATGATTGATCTCCGCCACATCATGATCCTCCGTAGCCATCCAAAACATTGGCACAAAGTGTTTATCCGAAAAGCGACGATTTAGATCATTGCACAACACAATGGCTGAGGCAATTTTATAAATCACATACATCGGCCCCAATCCAAGATGGATTTGCTGACCTGTCACCACCAGAAAAGTATTTTCTTGCTTGAGTCTATCTAGATTTTCTCTTTGCGATGCAGATCCGCCCTCGCCCAACTGAGATTTCAGTATTCCAACCAATTCCTCGCGCTGCTGCGAACCAAATTGACCGGCCACATTACGAATGATTGTCTCCCAATCGCTATGAATCCCCTCATGAGGATACAAACCCAATGATTCATTACCCCAAGCACTTTTTCTCAGTGTTTCAGAGATATAATCTTGGGGATATGGTTGGCTTACGACATTCACGATTTTACAACTTCACCAAACAAATCGTAGGTGGAAGCATCGGTAATTTTCACATTGGCGAAATCACCCATGCGCACGTAATTGTCTTTTGCCGGAACCCTAACTTCGTTGTCAACCTCCGGGCTATCGTATTCGGTACGACCTACAAATTCATCCCCTTCTAGTCGATCAAACAACACTTTTACTGTCTGTCCTTTGAGGGATTGGTTAAACGCTTCCGAAATGTTCATTTGAGATTCCATCACCGCGTCGGAACGACGTTGTTTTTCTTCTTGAGAGATATCATCCACCAAAGTGTGAGCGTGGGTATTTTCCTCATGGGAATAGGTAAAGACACCCAATCGTTCAAACTTTATTTCCTCAATTGCATCGATCAAATCCTTGACATCTGCTTCGGTTTCGCCAGGATGACCAACCAGCAAAGTGGTCCGCAAAGCAATCCCTGGAACCCGTTCGCGAATCGTATTCAACACCTCATACGTTCTGCGCTTGGTAATTCCACGTCGCATCGACTTAAGCATATTGTCCGATATATGTTGAATCGGAATATCCAAATAGTTACAAATATTACTGCGTTCGGCCATAACATCCAACACATCCAATGGAAACTGCGATGGGTAGGCATAATGCAAACGCAACCACTCCAACCCTTCCACATCGGAAAGATGCTTCATTAGGTCGGCCAACTTGCGATCGCCATAAATATCCAAACCATAACTGGTAGAATCCTGGGCAATCAGCATCACTTCTTTCACGCCATTCTTTACCAAGCCTTGAATTTCCTTTTTGATGATCTCTATGGGCCTAGAAACGTGCTTACCACGCATCAACGGGATGGCACAGAACGAACAAGGTCGATCACAACCCTCAGAAATCTTGGTATAGGCATAATGCTTCGGCGTAGTCTGCAAACGCTCCCCAACCAACTCATGCTTATAGTCGGCGCCAACCGTCCTCAACAAATGAGGCATATCCAAGGTGCCAAACCATGCATCCACTTCTGGAATCTCCGATTGGAGTTCATCTTTGTAACGATGCGACAAACAACCGGTAACGTATAACTTTTCGATATTTCCTTCTGCTTTTGCATCGGCATA
>CANIZU010000185.1 GCA_947472115.1 Flavobacteriales bacterium
CTTCGCGGAATTGGTCCAACCTACAAAGACAAAATTGGTCGTTCCGGCCTTAGAGTCGGCGATATCTTGGATGCCAACTTCAAAGAGAAATATCAAAATACAGTTGCCGAGCACCTAAAACTCATTGAATTTCATGGATTTACCGATTTCAACTTGACCGAAGAAGAAACCAAATTCTACAGTGCCATCGAGTTTTTGAAAACGCATAAAATTATCAATAGCGAATATTTCATCCACGATTGTATCTCTCAAGGCAAGAAAATTCTGGCCGAAGGCGCACAAGGTAGTTTGTTGGATATCGAATTTGGAACCTATCCTTTTGTGACGAGTAGCAACACTTTGGCTGGTGGCGTTTGTACCGGCTTGGGCGTAGCTCCAAAACACGTGGGAAAAGTATTTGGCATTTTCAAAGCCTATTGCACCCGCGTGGGTTCTGGGCCTTTCCCAACCGAGCTCGACGATGAAACAGGCGAATATTTGCGCATCAAAGGACACGAATTTGGCGCAACAACCGGACGTAAACGTCGTACTGGATGGATTGACTTGGTTGCTCTAAAATACACTTGCATGTTGAATGGCGTAGACGAGCTGATTATGATGAAGAGCGATGTATTGAACGGCATGGATAAAATCGCGGCTTGTACTGCGTATACGATCAATGGCGAGCGCAGCGAGCAAGTGCCTAGCAACATGTGCAACGACCAAATCGAACCGAATTTAGAATGGTTCCCAGGTTGGGGCGAAGACCTCTCTCACACCCAAGGTTTTGAGGCTATGGATCAGCGTTTCCGCGACTATGTACACTTCGTTGAAAACTATCTCGGTACCAAAATTAGAGTCATTTCACTTGGACCAGAACGCGAAAGCACCTTGGTAAAAGATTAAGATTCACCGATCCCGCTGCCCGGATAGGATTCCCCGACCTGCTGCCCTTTGCCATAACGACAAAGATTAACACTCCCTTATTACCTTTGCCATTATGAAAATCATTTGTATCGGCAGAAATTATACGGAACACATCAAGGAACTCAACAACGAGACCCCCGAGGAACCCGTAATTTTCATCAAACCCGATACAGCGCTGTTAAGGAATAACAACCCCTTTTTCATCCCTGATTTTTCGAACGATGTCCACCATGAAGTGGAAGTGGTGGTGAAAATCAAGAAGCCGGGACGACATATACCCTTGGGTTTTGCGAAGGATTATTACGATGAAGTAGCGTTAGGCATCGACTTTACAGCAAGGGATGTGCAAAGTCAATTGAAAGCCAAAGGTTTACCCTGGGAAAAAGCCAAAGGATTTGATCATTCGGCGGCAATCAGTGCGTTTATTCCTCTGGGCGAATTGACAAACGAGGTTCCTGAGGGCATTTATGCCGCAGCATTTTCACTTGAAAAAAATGGGATGGTAGTTCAAAGTGGCAATACCAACCAAATGATACACAACGTGGATGAGATCATTGCACACGTTTCAGAATACTTCAGTTTGAGAATTGGAGATTACATTTTCACTGGAACTCCTGCCGGGGTAGGCGCGGTAAAAAGTGGCGACCAATTGAAGGGATTTTTGGCGGGCAAAGAGATGTTCAATTTCGTCGTAAAATAGAGAGGGCGGCCTGCGGCCGCCCTCTCTATCAAACAAAACGACAATTACTAATATTACTTCAATACAACCTTTTGGGTAGTTGTTCTTCCCAATTGGTCGGTGATATTTACAAAATATACACCCATCAAACCATTCACGTTCACAGTCTCAACATTGGCGTTGCTGTTCATTGAACGTACAACACGACCGTCGATTCCACTCACAATGATTTGAGAGATTTTGCTACTTTCCAAACGAACAACGAACTGACCTTCAGCTGGGTTTGGAGCGATGCTCACTTCAGCGTTTTCAATTACGTTACGGTTAGACAATGCAGAACAAGAATTCCACTTGTAAGTTGGCAATTTCACATCCGCAGTAGCAGTTGCGATATCAAACACACGGTCATACTTGTTGTAACCATTCAACTCACCACAAGCGGCCTTCAAGTTCTTTTCGCTATAGCTATCGTCGCCAGTTGACAAACCATTGGCGAAACGGAACTGATATTTCTGAGCCCAGATTTTAAGAGTCACTGACCAAATGCCATTGCCCATATCTTTCAATTTGATTTTGTTAAACTTCCACTCAGTTTGAGCTGTATCCATGTAAGGCTGGAAATTACCCGCAACCCAAACACCATCAGCAGAAACAATCGTATCAGACATATCAACAGAGAAAGTTACGTTCAACAATGCACCCAACTTAGGAATTGTGTAAACTGTATCACCTGTAATAGCACCATTGGTATAGTTCAAATTAAAAGTACGGTTAGGGCCTTTGATGATCCAGTTCCCAGCAGCACCCGCTGTAGCACCCCACTCGTAAGAACCAGTCTTAACCTGAGGATACTTTGCTGTCCAAATACCGTCGTTAGCCTTCACGTCACCGCGAACGCCACTGTCGTTGGCTACGAAATCAGACCAGCTAGAGAAATTACCTTTGAACTTAACATTCGATAATTTGAAAGAATTCTGATAGTTGCCGTCTACTACCATGAAGGTAACATCACGCTTGTACTTAGGAACTGTAGCACAAGTATCAGTTTTGCTGAAACAATTCAAAGGGTTTACAACACCCGCACCAGACACAGTAAATGATCTGTCGTTAGCAACAGACTCCCAACCAGACTTACCATTTACGTACTTGAAACTGTAACTTCCATTAGGAACAAATTTCACCAAAGTGTAAACTGTTCCCACTTGAGTACATTTCGCAGTGTCGTTTCCTGGGTTCCAATCACCAGCCATTCCAGCCGCTTTTTGGTAGTTACCCGCAACGCGAACACCATCCGCAGAAACATCTTCGTTTTTCATTTCCACTTGGAAAACTACACGCTGCGTTCCTGTCTTTGGAGCAGCACAGTCGCTAGTGGCATCCCAACAATTAACGCTCAACACTTGGTCCTTTGTCCCAGTAGTGATTTTACGATCGAACGACTCATTTGGAAAACTCCAAGCGTCACCATTCACAAATTTGTAACTGTACGTAGTACTCGCCTTCAACGTCAATTGAATCGAATACACATAACCTGATCCAGTGGCAGTTAACGCGTTACCTGTTGCACCAGGCGACCAGTTACTACCAATTCCAGCGTCGGCTTGTAAGTCACCCGCAATATGGAGACCTTTAGAACCTACCGCTACATTCTGCATGTTTACCTGAAAGGTAACCTTCACAGTCTGCGCAATGGCCGCACTCGATAGTGCAACCAAGGCAATGAGAGAGTAAATTTTTTTCATCTTTATGTTAATTTTATATTTCCGCCGTAAAGATAAATAAAAAAGTGTCAAAGTGACAATAACCTTTTTCTAAAAAATTTGCACTTTCTTTGTATACAGATGTCAAAATCGATTAAAACCCTATTATTTACTGCATTACTTACGGTAATCTTCCCGAATCTATCGGCCAACAATCGCGTAACCCCACCCCGAAAAAACGTCTATCATATTGCACCTCCCCATTGGTATGTCGGTTTTCAAAACCCCAACCTAGAAATCATTTTACACGCAGAGAACATACAACAGTTCAAAATTTCTCTCGCCCCCTACCCCGGAGTTTTCATGGATACCGTGAAGCCAAGCGCCAACAACGACGTTTGCTATATCCATCTAAATATCCAACCCAACACCGCCGCAGGGATTCTCACATTTAAC
>CANIZU010000186.1 GCA_947472115.1 Flavobacteriales bacterium
CGAAATCCTTCCCCACCCTTATGGAGCAAAAGTAAATACCCACTGGCTTTGGCATTTAGCGCATGGAAATTCTTTGCTTGGTCTTTAAATAATTGATATTCGATGCGGGTTCCAAAGGAGATGATCTCTTGTCGAAATGTTTGTGTATCGATAGCCTGACGCCAATCGAGCCAACTTTCCAAAACCAGGTGCGTGGTATTTTTATAAAACTGAAAACCATATTCTACCGGTTTCTTGAAGGTTAGATCATAATTGATCATCGGTTCGGGCAGTAAGTGTTGCGTATGTGATGGGATACTTCCGACCGTTAGAATACCTTGTTTTGCATGCAGTATTAGTTGGATCAGCGGGTTAAATCGGAGTTTGGTCTCATAGCCTCCAAAATCTACTTTTGCTAGACCGCCGAGGGTTAATAAAACTTGCTCATCTCCTTCTTTGGCCACAGAACGAGTGATAAAGGCCCATGCCATATTACCGAATAGCGTTTCACCGGGGTTGATGCGCTGCAAGTATTCATTGTCCTTGTTATAATGCAACATTCCCCAATGTATTCCGGTCATATAATTGGCATAAGTACCGGAAGGTGGGTTTTCCAATGAAGGCTCTATAGACTGTTCTATTGATTTCTGCGACAATTCCAATGAATCTGTTTCATTAGGTGCTTCATTTACTGCACTCAAAGGCGCATAAATCGTGGTATCTGGTGTAGCTTTTTGAATGAAGTAGAATGGTTGGGGGTAAAAGCTAAAAATCCTATTGTCTAATTGCGCGCGCAACGTTTGAATTAATAGGAACATCAATGTGAAAACAACGATTTTGATGAATCGCTCCTGTAATCGAATTACGGTGGGGTGAAAAGTTAATATGGTAGTCAAAACGATAATTTACTTTAGTTAATGAGTATTTTATTTAGTAATCTATTTAGCATTAGGCAATCATGTTCAAGTAACTCAATTACCGCGAATTTTTCTATATTCTCTTCGCGCATCAACGATATAAACACTGCTGCTGTATTTCTCAATTAGTTTCTCAAATGCGATTTTCGCTTTCTCGGGTTGGTTCATTGAATACAAATAAATCATGCCTAATTTGTACAAAGAATTATCGGCCAAGATATCGAAATTGTAGGCAATAGACAATGTCTCTAGCAAGTTTGTCGCCGCGACATAATCCCCGGTTGTTTCGGCCATTCTCGCTTTTACAAATAGGATTTCATCCGACAGTCCATGTCCAGGGAATTCTGTGGTAATGCTATCTAAATAGTTGTTGGCGAGTTTATAGCGTTGCTGTTTTTCTGCCAAGAGCGCTTTGCCATACCAGGTTAATGCGGTGTAGTTGCTATCGATGCCTAGGTTATCAATGATCACGAGGGCCAACTCCATTGCATCGTTGCTGATGAGCTGTGTTGTTGCGCTTTTGAGTACTTCGAGTTGCATGCTAGCCCAATCAAAATCGCCGCGAAAAAAACTGAGTTCTGCGCGTTTGAATTTGGCGAACTGACCCATTTCTTCTTCGGTGAAGTCTTTTTCTACTTGGGCATAGAGTAATTCAGAGGTCCAAACATCGCCGCGAGACAAAAGCACATCGCCGAGCGTCATTTTTACTTTTGCGAGCGATATTTTCTTTAGGTGGGTAGAAGGGTCGATGTATTTTTCCAATAGGTTAATGGCCTGTTGCGAGCCGCTGATTTTTCCTGATTCTTGGGTTACAGCGAATAAGCTATCGTATCGAATTAATAGTTGGGCGTACTTGAGGGCATTGAAAAGACTAGCTTCTTGAGGACCATAATTTTGCTCAAATTGGAGCATTTGTTTTTGGAGCTGAATCACATCTTCGATGCGTGGTCTGCCTTTCATGGTGATATCGTAGGTAACATCTATCCATTTTGCTTGCGCCAGCGCGGGGTCGAAGAAGGTCTCTTTTAATCCGATGCAATATTGGAAGCATTGCAGTGCAACGGAAAATTCTCCATTGGACTGACAAAGTTCGCCGAGTTCAAAAACGCGTTCCCCATTTTCCTTGAGTCGCTTATCGATGGATCGGGTATATAGAAATGCGGACTGCCAATTTCCTTGCTTAACGAACGTCCATTTGAGTCCTTCAGAAAAGGCGGTTACTTCTGGATTCTGTTCGATTTGCTTTAGCAAGAGTCGTTGGAGTAAGACATAATCTGCACTGTCTGTGATTTGGGTTTCGAAAACTTGTTTCATCGATTCAAACGGCACACCGCTGAGCATAAGCATCACATATCGTTGAAGTCCTTTTTCTCTGTTGCCCGTTTCCATATACAATTCAGCGAGTCTATTAGAAATATCCGGGTTTAGGTCACCCAGGATTTGATCGGCGCTTTGGAGTACTTCTATGGCGTAATTTTTCAGTTCGTGTTGTTCAAATCTCTGCGCAATGGCGATGTGTTGCTGCCCCATTTGTTCCATGGCATGGGTTCGGAGTTGCTCAATGATTAAATCCTTCAAATCGTTGGACCTGACCTTGTGTTTTTGATTGTCGGACCCGTCCGGATAGGTGGTGTTAATCCAGCATTCATCAACAACATATAGGATTGGATAGGGGGATTTTTTGATTTTCTTTTTGACGAATTTTATGGCTTTTTCCTGTTGATTGGTTTTGATCAAACAGTTGAGGTAGCGACGATAACTGAGTTCATCTCTTGGGTTGGCCTCCACGATGTCTTCCAAGAGGATTGCGGCTCTGGAGAAATCGTTTTGATCGTATAAAACGTAAGCGAGTTCTTTGTTCGAATCTGGGCTTGGCGTGGGATTGTTTTCATTGTTAAATTGGCCAAAAACGGTCGAAGAAATCAGCAACAGAATCGTGCTCAGAATACTTCTGAGGGTGGATGTTTTAAATGGGAAGAGTTGTATTTGATGCAATAACGCCGGCGCCGACCGATGAACAGTCCCGGTATTTTGCAATCCTAAGTAAAATTGGATTCGGGCAGGCATGTTGCAATTTAGGTATTTTGGAAGAAATCGGACGGGTCGATTTGTTGCTCAACCATCCTTCTGTATTTACCACCTTCAATTTTCATGAGGGTTTCGTGATTTCCTTGCTCTAGGATTACGCCGTCTTTTAGTAGCGCAATCACATTGGCTTGTCTAATTGTGCTAAGTCGATGCGCAATCACCACAGATGTCCTATTTTCCATGAGCACTTTGAGGGCGCGTTGAACTTGGATTTCACTTTCTGAATCTAGGGCGCTGGTTGCTTCATCAAGGATAAGGATTTTTGGGTCTCTCAATATGGCTCTGGCGATAGCGATTCGCTGTTTTTGTCCGCCCGATAATCGAACGCCACGGTCGCCAACAAGGGTTTCGTACTTCTCTGGAAATCCCTCAATAAAATCGGCGGCATTGGCTTTTTTCGCGGCGACATAAATCTCTTCAGCAGTGGCTTCTGGCTTGCCGTAACGAATGTTATCGTAGATACTTCCACCAAAAAGCATCACTTCTTGAGGAACAAGGGCAAAGGCGCTTCGGTAGGATTTTAAATCAAAGTCTTGGATGTTTTGGTTGCCTAATGCAATGCGTCCATCAGAGGGGAGGTAGAATTGATAAAGTAGTGCGGCGAGAGTTGATTTTCCAGACCCTGAAGGACCTACGATGGCTAGCGTTTCTCCAGGATTTAAATCGATGTTGAGCCCTTTGATAATCTCATTTTCTGGCCTTGATGGATAATGGAAATAGAGATTTTGAATATGAAGTGGTTGATCCC
>CANIZU010000187.1 GCA_947472115.1 Flavobacteriales bacterium
AAAATCGATGCGATGGCTTTCTCGTTGAGTTCAATCGTCTCAACAATTTCATCCACAGGTTTTAACGCAGAGTTTACCGAGATTTTCACGCCATTCCATTCAAAAGATACCCTGCCCGAGGCTTCGATTTGCTTGGTTTCGCCTGCCTTGATCCCAATGTCTTCAATAGGACTGGTGCCTTGCGCCGTATGAATGGTGATTTCTGAGGAGGAATGAATCTCCGCCTCCAATTTCTGTGCTTTCAGTTCTAGGTTGGCTTGGGCAATGGCCTCGCGACATTCATGTACCCGCTTCACATCAGCGGTCTCAATGTTTCCGTTGCTCACTAACCGCGTTTTGATCTCCTCAACGTTGGCTAAAATATCTGTCAGCTGCTTGTATTTGTCCAATGTAGATGCTCCCTCATTGCGTCTTTGGGCATTTTTACTCTCAAGTTCTAATTTGGTAATTCGATCTTTAATTGCTGCGATGTTCTTCTCTAACATCGGTTGGGCGGCAAGCTTTGTGGGCCATTCGTTCATGACGCTTTTCATCGCAGCCAATTGACCTTCTAGCGTATTTTTTTGATTCGATAATTCTTGATGTCGTAGCACATTTTGCTGCTGCAACTTCATCGCATCGATGCTAGTTTTTCGTAATTTTAGTTCAGCGTTGTTGTTTTTGATAAGATTTGAAGTATGGTCTAGCGCGACTTCCAATTCCTTTAGTGAATCGTATTCGGCCTTCACTTTTTCTGATTCGTAATAAGCTTTTAATATGATGCCCAAGCCCCTCTGCCACGGACTTTGAATGCCTTTGTTGTCCTTGGGGCCTTGCGCGCTAAAATCCCAAAGGAGCTTGTAATCTGTCATCAAAGTTTGCAGCGCTGTGAGCAGATCCTGCGCCGGTACATCTCCATCCAAGCCGCCGCCCAAGCCTTCTAGCGTTGGGATGCGATTGATATTGTCTTTGTTTTTTTGGATGCTTTCCACCGTGGACGACATCCTCTGTTGGTCGGCAAAAAGTACTTCCTCCCAACTGCCACGATGCAATACGAGCAGTTCGTTGAGTTTCGCTTGCACTGCGTTGTCGTCGTTTAACGATGCACCCCCGCTACTTGTCAATTTTGATGATTTCCCCGCGCCCCAAGTTTTTTCCATCGTATAGGTGATATTTCCAGATTCAAAAACCAGTATCGTTTTGGCCTGATCCGCAATCCCTTTGGGGAAATAAGAATGGGCAAACTTTTCTAGGTCGCGCTTACCCAAATTTGTGGGTTCAAACAAAGTGGCCTTAATGGCCTTGACCAACGTGGATTTACCCGCTTCATTTTCTCCGAGAATTACGTTGAGGCCCGATTTGAAGTCCACTTCACGATGCGTGAACCCGGCGAACGGACATAAGGTCAATTTCTGCAGTATCATGATGATTGGGCGTTAGGGTTTAACAAAGAGTAAGCAAGTTGCAATGCCAATTCTGAATCCTGTTCCTCGGCGATGGCAGAAAGCCATTGGTAAGCGGTGGTGCCCTCGGCGTAGGTTTTTTGAATAAATGCAGCGTCAACCGCTACGCCCACCGTGTTTTCAAAATCAATGTGTAAATAATGATTTATCAGTGTTTTGAGGTGTTCGGTAAGCTCGGTTAAGTCAGACTCTGACAAACTACCACTGAGTTGCAGGTCGAGGATGAGTTTTGCATTTCTCCAACCCAGTTCCTCCCGCTGAAAATCGCTGAGGGAATAATTTCTTCCGAAAGTTAAAATCTGACGTGAAAATCGCAAATTGCCGGTGGTGAGTTGCTCAAATCGCAACTGTTTTTTCTCTATGATCTCTATGAACCATGCATGTCCAGGAATCTTCCGTTTGATGCTTTCAGGTGTATGCGTGGCGGGCATGAAAAACAGCGGATTCCCAATTGCCGTTGGAGCAGGGAAGGGGATGTGAATATGTCCGAGTAGCCAAAAGTCCACACCCGCGGCACGCAAATCCGCATCGCTCATGTTAAAATATCGATCGGCATCGTCAACGCCCAATCCGTCCACGTTGCCATGGGCAATACCGACATGAATTTCATTGGGGTCTTTTTGTACATCGTTCACCCATCCAATTACATGTCCTTCGTGGTGCTTTGATGCGCAGGGAGATGGATAGAAACATATGGGTTTGCCTTCTACTTCCGTCCGGTAGACCTCGGATTCATTGAGCAAACGGATGTTCGTATTTTCTGAGGCATCCAAAAATCCTTTCCAAAGTTTGTTGTCTTTGCCATCGTAGTAGTCATGGTTGCCCGGTAAAACTAGGACTTCGGCAGGGGATTTTTTTAAAATATCCACCACCGTTTTGATGTCTTTGTTTGTCACCTTTAAATCATCGAACAAATCTCCAGCGACGACCAAAAAGTGTGCGTCTTTCTGTTTTGAGGCATCGACAATATTTTGCAACGCATCAAATCGTTCTTGAATTAACGCCGATTGGGCATTGCTACCTCGGTAATTGTTGAATTTTAGCCCGATGTGATTGTCGGCAGTGTGTATGATTCTCACATTTCCCATGAAAAGGTAAAAATACAACAAAGCAGCGCATCCCAAAAACTGCCGGAATGCAATTTTGCTATTTCATAAAAATGCAGCCGGTGATCCTATCAATTTTTAAATTGTTTGGATTGGCACCATTCGTTTCAAACACATCATAATTAATTTTTTCGACCACAAAAATCCCCTCTTGACCATTTTTCTTGAAAGGGAACAGCCATTTGTTATTTGGGATTTTTCGTGTGTTAAATTCTTCGGAACCCATACCGTTTTTCAAGTACGATCCCAAGGCGTTTTGAATTGGGATTTCAATTTCTACCCCATTTACAATTAATGTCACATTAGAGCCAAGGCCGCCGGAAGTAGCGCCCTCGTTTCTTTTGATTTTGATTAAATCCGAATGGCTGCTTACTGTGGTTTCGTAATTGTTTTCATTGATATAAATGTCTTCCATTCGGTAGTAATGGGTCCAGTTTCCAGCGGGGATTTGGTTTTGCGGTGTTTGGGATTCGATTTCAAACCAGGTTGAGGTGGCTGCTGCTCGGTCGCTATCGTAGCTGTGTATGTTGTATTTTTCTAAATCATCAGACAGGATTTGTCTGATGGCCTGCCGGCGATCATAGTATCCCTGCCTGCGATTGTATTTTTCAACAATATTGGCTGATGCTAGTTTCTGAATCTCGGCCTCGGTAGGATATTTAAGATATGGCTCGAGTCCTGTTTTTTGGTAATTGCGATTCAGGTATCGCGTTGCAGAATACAGTTCACCCATCAACGAATCGGTTTTCGGGTTGTCCTTATAGACGAGCAATTTGCCATTTTTTACCAGCTTCAATTCGGTCAGAAGTCGATTGATTTTCGCGGTTTGACTGCTGATAGAAATGCTCTTGTGCGATAAGGGCCCCAATAGAAAGAGGAAGGCGGTGATAAATAGTGTGAGGGGAATCAGTACGATGTTTCGGCCTTTGAAAAACACGTTGTACAGCGTGATCCACGTCAGCCAAACCGTAATTGCCAAAACGGCCCATCGCGGTGCGGTGAATCCATAATCTCCGATGCGTGTAAAAATGGCAACATATTGTAGTATCAACAAGGGCAGCAAAGCGACGTAATAGCCTTTGGTATACCACTTTACCCAGCTGTTTTCTTTTTGATGTTGATAGGGATGAACGAGCAGCATCGCCAACATG
>CANIZU010000188.1 GCA_947472115.1 Flavobacteriales bacterium
GATGTTGTTACTGGTATATTGGTTGGCGTCGCCGTTGCCGTCATCAACACCAAACTTCATGAAGCCAATTGATTTTATCATACCAATCCTTTGTGCCATCCCATTGATAGGATGCACTCAAGTACCTAAAAAATCTCATCAAACAAAAAATCCCTCTAACGAAATGACAAACGTAGAACCTCAAAATCTTGACTCTTGTGTAATTGCCGGTGGCTGTTTCTGGTGCATGGACGCTGTATATCGCAGAATGATAGGCATCGTGAATGTTGAATCAGGCTACTCCAATGGCACTGTAAAAAACCCAACCTATAAAGAAGTTTGCAACGGAAATACTGGCCACGCCGAAGTCGCTAAGATTTACTTCGATAAAACCGTGACCAATTACGCCCAAGTGCTAGAGGTATTTTGGCGCGTACACAACCCCACCACCTTAAACAGACAGGGAAATGATGTTGGAACCCAATACCGCAGTGGCATTTACTACATGAACGAAGAGCAGGAAAGGATTGCGCGGGCCAGTAAAACAGCAGTGGAAGAAAGTGGTATGTGGGCAGACGATGGCAAAGTGGTGACAGAAATCCTACCCTTATCCAACTACTGGCCAGCAGAAGATTACCACCAGGATTATTTCGCCAATAACCCGGAAAATCAATACTGCGTTTATGTGGTGAGCGAGAAAGTCGAAAAATTCAAGAAAGCCTTTGCAAATCTCCTAAAGTCAGAGAAGTAATTTCTGTTAAATACTCTCGGGCACATTATACCCAGAATTCCGAAAATCTACACGGGGGAAACTTTTATCCCTTGGTTTTATAGCCTTTTCCCTCCAAATAGGATTTCACCTTGGCGTGGAAGTCGCCCTGAATGATAATATCTCCGTCTTTGGCACTACCCCCTACCCCACAATGTGATTTTAGGGCGCGTTCCAAGGCCTTCAAATCATCCGCACTGCCCACAAACTCTTTAATCACGACACAAGGCTTGCCGTTTCTTACTTCGCGACGCACATATAATTTCTGTTGCGATGCTGCCAAAGTTTCCGCCTCCGACGCATCGTCATCGTAGCTATAATTCGGATTGGTACTGTAGACAACTCCAGATTTATTTTTATTCTTGTTGCTCATGGCCTGAGTTTATTATTTGATTTACGCTGCGACTTCACTGTGCGATTTTATGATTACTTCCTAATTATCACTCCGGCGACCGCCTGAGCCATCGGCATCACAACCATATCATTCACATTTACATGGGGCTTTCGCGTCACCACAAAACCAATGGCCTCCGCAATATCCTCGGCTACCAAATTTTCATATCCCTTGTAAACCGTTTTTGCGCGATCCTCATCGCCATCAAATCGAACGACACTGAACTCCGTCTCAACCGCACCGGGATGAATGCCTGTCACCTTAACATCGTGCACCGCCAATTCCAACCGCATACTTTTGGTAATTGCATCTACCGCGAACTTGGTCCCACAGTATACATTCCCATTGTCGTACACCTCTTTCCCCGCAATAGAACCGATATTAATGATATGCCCTTTGCCTCGTGAAATCATACCCGGCGAAACAACACGACTCACATATAAAAGTCCTTTGATATTCGTATCAATCATTTGGTCCCAATGGTCGGTATCCCCATCGTAAAACTTGGAAAGCCCCTTAGCCAAACCCGCATTATTCACCAGTACATCAATGGCTTTCCATTCCTCCGGCAAAGCATCGTAAAACGCCTGAACATCCAGTTTATTGCGGACATCCAATTCGGCCAAGTATACCCTGCAATCCGTGGTCTCAGGATTTTGATTGAGATCCTCCTCCAATTCTTTCAATCGATCCATCCTTCTAGCAACAGCGATAATATCATATCCCAAAGTCGCCAATTCCTTCGCCGTAGCATATCCAATACCGCTGCTTGCACCTGTAACAAGAGCAATTTTATTCACTTTATTATCCATTCGATAAATACTTAATTCGACTTAACGCCAACAATAATGAGATTAGGGGTAAACAACACCTTCTGCGTACTTCGAGCTGTGGCAAACAACTGTAGCTTCAACCGCAAGTTTAGTAAACGATACAAAATGCCGCGAAGTCCTTCTTTCAAAAACCCATTCACACGCATAAAGCTAGGCACAACTCTCACATTGCTAAAACCGCAAGACAGCATCACTTGCTCGGCCGAACTGGCATTCAAATAGTTCTCATGGGTAAAATCCCCAATGGCAAAGGCCGTTGCTATCGGTACATCCATATTGGGTGTACGGAAAATCGCCATGCCCCCCTTTTTCAACTTGCTTTGGATCAACTGCAACAACTCCACCAATTCGTCCTTGGTAAAATGTTCGATGATATCCATCCCCGTAATCACGTCGAACTGCTCCTCAGAACTGCGAAAAAACTGCATCGCATCGCCCAAAACCACTTCAGAAACACCAAATTCGTGCGCCATATTCACTTGCTCCTCGCTCAAATCCATCCCTATCACATTGGTATAGCCCGCATCCTTCAAGCCCCTTAAAAAACTGCCGCTGCCGCAACCCATATCAAAAATCCTCGACGTTTTGGAGGCCGAATGCAACAAGGGTAAAATCTCGCGCTCAAACTGACGTTTTTCGCGCTCGAACAACGCCTCAGCCGATGTCAACGAAGCCCTACCACTCTGCGTGGTGTGGTAATTTGCGTAAAGTACTTTTCTATATTCTACCGACATTCTAATGCGATATTAAATCAATTTTTACGAAACTGTAGCTTTTAAAGGCACATCAATCACCGCCATAATAGAAACCGCAGTTGCCACCAGCTTTTCTGTGCCATCCTCAAAAACATCAAAAACCTGACCTTCGCAAAACATCAGATTCTGTCCAGCTTTGGTCACCTTCCCAGTAGAGCGAATTTTGCTTGAAATCGAGGGATTCACATACGACACCTTCAAATCCACCGTCACTACGTTTTTCGCGGTGTTGCCATTTCCAAAAATCGCTGTATATGCTGCAATTCCCGTGGTCACATCACAAATCGTAGCCGTCACTCCGCCATGGGTAAAACCGGTATGCTGCATGTGATGCGGTTTGATGTTCAATTCCATCGCCGCAAAATGCGTATCGATGTCGGTTAACTCCAACCCAACAAACTGAATAAACTGGTTCTCTTTGAGTCGTGCCGACATGTATGACATTAATTCCTGATTCATAATAATTATTTGATTGGATTATAAGTAGAGGCTTGTAAAAACTGATTGGCATTCACATTTCGCCAGATTTGATCGAGGTTGACATCGTTTTTCGCAGCAAATGTCTGTGCGATGCGCATGCCAATGAAATTGCCTATCAACGGCGGACAGTCTTCGGGCACGCCACCACCAAAGGTTTTATTGCCAAAAGCAAAATATCGCTTGTAGTCGTTGAATTTGGTGCTAAAAAGC
Organism: Flavobacteriales bacterium; assembly: GCA_947472115.1. GTDB lineage: Bacteria > Bacteroidota > Bacteroidia > NS11-12g > UBA955 > UBA955. The sequence continues at coordinate 3,421 of CANIZU010000188.1, forward strand.
AACTTGTTATCTAAAAAATGTTTCCAGATCTGACCTTCTTCCTTCATCATCCACTTCCATTCCTTTTCGTCGTACCCCAACAATTCCCACGGATTCCGATCGGGAAACAAGGCCATCAAGCTGTACCACAACTTTCCTTGAAACATCATTTCTTCCAACATGTTACTCCGCTTATGCGTTGGTTCAAAACGCATTTTGAGATAATTCCACATCAACTGAGACGCCACTTGGTCGCTGCCATTATAGCGATTAAAA
>CANIZU010000189.1 GCA_947472115.1 Flavobacteriales bacterium
TGAAGCAGTTCGGGTTTGAAATCGAATATTTGGAATGGGTTTCATTGCCCAATATGGAAAAGGCCAAATTACACGACCTAACCATCATGGAGGAACACGCACTCAGTAATGTCAAAACAGCTACTACCGCAGTCGTTTTTGCCGGCACCTTGGAAGGTGTTAGGTTGATTGATAACCTGCTTATTCCTTAGTTTTTGATAATCCGGGTTTGATAAACCGCAGTACCGTCAACTAACTTCAAAGTATAAATACCGTTGCTCCAAGCACTCGCATCGATTGTTGATTTTCCAGCGTTCATAGAGCTAGTGTAAACCACTTTGCCCATCACATCAGAAACTTCGTATTGCATCGCTTGGTTGGCAGCAACATTTAACACCAACTGGAATTGGTTTGTGCTTGGATTCGGATACACAGAAACCATGGCATCCGGGCCGTTTAACAAAGAAGTGGCAGCCACTTCAGTGCCTTGTGCATAGGCTTTCTTCAACGCATCGTTCAACAAAATAGTACCGCCGTTGTCGATCAAAGTTGTATTATCAATAAACATCCCAACAATGTGCATCTTGTTCATATTCCAAGAACCATCCATCGGGAAAGTGAAGTTGTGTACAAAGCTAGCACCCTTGCTTGCGCTGCTTCCGAAAGCATTGGGTAAACCGGCAAAAGTTGGAGCAATCGCCCTTCCAACGTGGTCGTAAACCATTTGAGCCGCTGGCACTGGATTAGGCAATTTTTCAAAGCCGCCCATTACACCGCTAGCACCACCGGCATACGCATTGGATTGGTTAAATCCTGAAGTAGTTCCGCGAACATCGTCCTCAACAATCGCACAAGCAATTCTGAAGTCGCCAGAAATATCAGACTCCAAAGTTGTTTTAACACTCACATTCATCACCTTAGTGGCATCGTCATACTTGGCAGCGATATCCAAAATTCCTCTTGGGGCAATTTGTACACGTTTGATAAAGTCTCCACCCATCGCAGATGGATCCATTTTGGTGCCGCGATCTACCAAAGCACTAGGGTAGCCGCTGATTTTAGAGGCCATGCCCGCATCGTAGTAACCATTCATCATCGGATCGTTGTTGTGTACTGCGATGCCTTGGAAAAAACCATCGTATTTGTCGGTCATCGTCTTAAGAGCAACAGCACCTCTAGGGCACCACTGACACCATGTACCGGTTGCTTCTTCGCCAATTACAACTTTGCCTTTTGCTGGAACGACTGGGTCAATTGTAATAGTTTTGCTGTTGTCCGATGCATTGTCGTCTGCTGAACCGTTTACTGCGGTAACGCTCGCAACGACATCATTTTTGCCGGCTACGATCGATAAAGTATTCGTCATTGTTGCAGTGTACAAGCCACCGGCTGCGATGCTCAAGCCTGTCAACTTTTTGGTGTCGGTATTTCCATTGTATTTAATACTTACATCGGCATCAGTAATGGTTGTCGTACCGAGATTGCGAATTTCTATCGTTGGCAAAACTTTAGCGCCTGCCAAGAATCCTACAACGCCGCCAACGTAAGTTACGCTAGCATTTTTTGTGGTTGAAGTATACGCGGTGTAGGTGGTTGAAACATCGTCCACATAAAAAGAACTTCCATTGATTGGAAACAAGTCCATGGCGGCAATGGCGCGAGTGGCATTTTGAAAACTACCTACTTTTACCGCGTCCAAGTACACATCCCAGGTATTGGTGTTCAGATCGATTTTTAACTCAAAATCAAACCATTGACCTTGGTTGTAATTGACATTGATTAAGTTACCAGCACTGGCGTTGTTGATCTGCAAGGTTTTGTCGATGTTAAAATAAACATCAATGGTATAGCCCTTACCCCAAGTGGTTTGCTCTTGAAGATTGAAATATGCGTTTTTACCAGCATCCACATTCATGGACATTTTTAAACTGAAGGTACCCGTGTTTTTTGCACCTCCAAACGGAAGAACCAAATCAGTGGGCCCACCGTTGGTAGCAGTACTTTGAAAATACACACTGTTTGCTCCGCTTTTGGCTTTGGTAGAAGTGACCTTTACATCATCCGCACCACCATTAGGGCTGCCCCAAGTTTCCCAAACAGCACTGGTGGCTGCGAGATTATCTCCTGATTTGTAACTGTCAAAATTGTCGCTAAATGTCTGCGCCTTTGAGGCTGAACTTGCCAAAAGGGCACCAAAAAGAATGAGGTATTTTTGTTTCATAATTGTTCTTATTTTTCAAATATAGGAATTTGAATCGTGTAAATTGTTTTCCAGAAAGACGATGCCAACTTTTTGGTGTTTTCGATTTTCGATATTTTATCGTTAATCCAAACCTATTTTTGTTTTTTATAGATGATGGGTATCAACGCCAAATTTCGAATAAGTATTTTTACAAGAATCGAAGGATGGCTGCTGTTGTTTTTTTTGATCCAATGTATTGGCATTACAGATCCGCCTTTGGAAATCGGTCACAATTGGAGGCAGGTTCTCACCAATATGGTTTCTAGGAATTATTACGAGTCGGGAATGGATTGGCTCTATCCCAGAATTGATATCGCCGGAGAGAAAACGGGCATTACGGGAGCGGAATTCCCAATCATGAATTTTCTTATTTTCCTCTGCTTTAAAGCCTTTGGTTTTGCCCATTGGTATGGCAGATTGATTAATTTGTTGATGGTAGTTTGGGGTGTGTTTCGATTTCACAAAATGACCAAGGTTTTATTCGATGAGCGTGTTGCCAACTATGCTGCCTTATGTTTGATGGCTTCCGTTTGGTTTTCCATTTCTAGAAAAATCATGCCCGATACTTTTGCCGTTTCACTCGTCATCATTGGTTTGAGTTATTGGGTACAATATTGCATCCAAATCAGATTCAAGGATTGGATATTGGGTGTCATTTTTATTTGCTTGGGGGTGCTGAGCAAGATTCCTTCGGCGTGTTTGGTGGCGGCTTTGCTTCCGATGGTTTGGATGAATCAAATACAACGAAAAACAAAAATCTTGATTTTTTCCGGGGCTTTTTTGTCGATCTTGCCCGCCATTGTTTGGTATTTTTATTGGGTTCCCTACCTTAATACGTTTGGATACCCCTGGTTTATTTCCAAAGGATTAGTAGAGGGTATTCGGGAAATTCTTCCACTGTGGCGATTATTATTGGAGAAGTTTTACTTCACCAGTTTTTATAGTTTTCTTGCCCTGGCCGCGATGATTTACGGCGTTGTTGTATTTGCTGTTAAACGCGAAAAAGACTTTTGGATTGGAGTGGCTTCAGTTACTTTGCTTTTTGTTTTTTACATGGTAAAAACGGGGTCAGTTTTCCCCCAGCACACCTATTATGTGATTCCATTTGTGCCTATTATGTGTTTATTCGTGGGCTTAGGGTTGAGCTCATTAACGAGATTTCGCTTTGGAAACAAGCTACCAAATGTGCTGATTTTTTTCATCGTAATAGAAGGGGTATCAAACCAAATACACGACCATTTTATCAAAAAAAGTGAAATGTACAAACTCACCTTAGCATCGGAGGTGAGTAGCCACATACCCAAAACAGATCTTGTAATCATTAATTCAGGCGTGAATCCACAAGAATTGTATTTCCTAAATAGAAAGGGTTGGGTTGCGTTGAATGAACAAGTTTTGGATAACAACCAAATGAGCACATGGATCAAGAAGGGTGCGAA
>CANIZU010000190.1 GCA_947472115.1 Flavobacteriales bacterium
AATCAAGCCCTCCTTTTGGCTGCTTGGTTTCTAAGGGGGTTTCCAAAGAGAAATAGAGAAGTAAAATACTTGATATACAGGAGTTTAAAGGTTATGGTTCATAATCCTCACTCTCCGCCCGATTCAATTTCATATTGTGTCAAAACCTTGTAAACCGTTGCCCTGCAACGGTTTCTTTGTTTTAGGGTGTTTCAGTGAAATGCATGCTTTTTAGCAAAAGTTTCAGTAACGTTTCAGGATCTCGCGACATGTTTCGGTAAATTTCAAAATCGAAACCTCACCTGAAACTTATGAAAATCAATACCTGTTCCGTTAAGTTCTATCTAGAACTATCAAAAATTAGACACGATGGCCATGCCATCTATTGTCGCATCATCGTCGATCGTAAAAAGGTGGAGTTAAAATTGCCATTTTACTGTTGTTTAAAAGACTGGGATAATGTAACATCTCTACCCAAATCAAAGTCTCCAGATGCTCAAATCAAGATTGGAGAGATTGCCAGAATTCAATCTATCGTTAATAATGCTCTCAATGATGCCAATCGGTCTGGGAAGTCGATTAGCTCAAGAGAAATCAAAGAATATATTACTGGCGAAAGGGTGAAGCATTACTCTTTGATCTATTTGGGTGACGTGGTGGTCAAAAACTACGAGAAAAATAAGCATGCGCCTATCCATAGGCAGAAAATCAAAAATACCATGGAATACGTTCGCCATTACTTGGAAAAAGAACGCAAGTTAGATCTGCCCATAGAATCTGTGAATCTCCAATTTCTGAAGAACTTCGAGGCATTCCTGAAGGTAGTAAGGGTGGGGCGGTACAATAAAAATTTGAGCATAAATACCGTGGGCAAGCATATGTCACGATTGCGAACGGTGTGTAAGTATGCCACCGATTCCGAAATTATCAGTAAGAACATTTTCCGAGGTTATATTATTCCTCAAGTTCGGGTAAGAAGGAAGTCGCTAAATCTGGAAGAGTTTCAGCGGTTGAGGGATTTGGATTTAACCCAGTTTCCGGAAAAGGAAAGAGTGAGGGATGCATTCATTTTTTGCTGTTTCACAGGTGTGCGATTCGCCGATTCACAAGAAGTAATAAAAAGGAGTTCTATACGATACGATAAAACCTTAAATACCCACTTTTTGACATTTGTACAAGGCAAGAATAAACACAATGTTGGATTGCAGATTCAAGTTCCGATGCTGCCCCAGGCGATGGCCATCGTTGAAAAATATGGACAATACGATTTTAGCGAAATTGAGGATCGGATATTACCACCATCTACCAATCAACATACCAATCGCGTTCTCAAACTGTTGGCATTAGATGCGCAACTTGATTCGGGTAAGTTACTCACCTTTCATCTATCTCGACACACCTGCGCGCAATTGCAGTATGAAGCCGAAATTTTAGAAAGAACTACCGGAGCATGGTTGGGTCAATTCTCGAACTCCATAACCAGTGTTTATCAGAACGATTATGAAAAGACTTTGGCGAAGGCAGCAATTAAGTTTGAAGCATATTTGAATAGTTGAATTCTTGGTGAACTGATGTTTGACTAGAAAAACGCTAACGACAAACGAACCTGATAATCCGCCGAATTGGACTCCTAACTGTTTAAAATACAATATCATGCAATACGTCGAAGATGTGTTATGTGACACAATTTTGACATGTTCTCTATTGGGGATCAAGATAATCGATGCACTTTTGATGCATGAAAAAATGCTATCTTATCGCTTTGTTCGCATTACTGCTGCTTCCAATCGTTTCTTGTAAAAAAGGAAGTGAAGACCCAACCATCTCTTTTCGCAGTAGAAATAATCGTTTGGAAGGGACGTGGAATATCGTAGAATGCAATTTTAATAGAAATATCATTTCAATTTCAAATGTGACGGACACTTCATTTACCAGGAGTAGTTTTAAAAATGACAGTGGTAATACAGTAAGGCGATATAATGGCATCGTTGAAAAATTAAATAACTACGTTGGAACTGCATCGCTGGAGTTTACCAAAGACGGTTTCATTCGTTATAAAGAACAGCACAATGCAAGTGGAAGCAATCTCGAATCAACGAGTGATGGTATTTGGAATTGGAGACAAACTGGAAAATCCAAGTATTCAATTTCCATTGAAACCGGATCTGGAACCCCTTTAGGTTATATTTTCAAAGGCGGAGAATTTACTGTGACGAAATTAAGTCACAAAGAAATTATATTGGAATCTAGCTTCAGTGAATCTAACAAAACAACGGGAAATGGCGAGACGAGTATTCAATCCAATGTCACCTATTGCAAATTGGAGAGGACTAATTAATTCATATCATGGATACCAAGAAAAATTGGAAAATTGCAATTCTCTTTATTTGCGTTTTCGCAACAAAAATCAGCGCTCAGACGCCATTTAAAAAAAGGCAGGTATATGATTTTAATCCTGGTGATGTAATGCAAACGACAAATAAGTACACTCAAACTCCAGGTCCGCCGATTTACGAAACGGATTCAATTGCAGAGCGATGGACGTCCAAGTTGGGGGATACGATTTTTTACAAAATCAAGCATACCTATTTTAGAGCGCCTTCATGTCAGAGTTGTACTGCTGAAATTGTTGTGAGCACCGTGAAAATGGAGGTGACTGATTTGGATTCAATCGTAAAGCATGAAAACAAAACCATGCAGATGGAGTTTCAGGATTCATTTTATTCAATGTTTTGTAATAAAAATGTGTGGGCTAAAGTTCCTGGAAAATTGGATAGTTTCTGGTTTGAGCCAGTCTATCATTACACATATTTTGTAGAGGGATTGGGCGGTCCATATTTTCACATAGAATATCGAAGGTCCCTTCCGTGGTTCAATGACCGTCAACTAACTTATTTCAAGAAAAATGGTGTGGAGTGCGGGAATTTCGTTTCAGGAATCGAAAAATTGAATCAGATGAATTTTGAAATTTTGATTTCACCGAATCCATGTGCCGATTACACCTTGTTGAAGTTTCCAAAAAGTATGAATCATGCAACTCTTTCGGTTCATTCACTTGATGGAAAATTGCTCAGGCGCATTGATGAAATTCAAGGAATGGAATATGTGTTTGAAAATGATGGACTCAAGCCAGGTATTTACATCATAACAATTTCAAACAACGGAGAAATTGGCAGTCAGAAATTGATTATTGAAAATTGAATTTCACCAATACGGAATTTGATTGTGGTCAAATTACTCCCATAAAGTGGAGCCGAATTAAAGCGACGAATGACGTTCAGCTTGTGTGTTTTTTTTAGTAATAATCACAGACTTTGGAATAACCTGTATTTAATTGTATCTATGTATTGGAATATTAATAATACAGCATGACCTACAAAATCGTTTTGATTTCACTTGCGCTTTTTGCATTTTGTCATTCAGCAAAATCTCAAAGAGCTGTGCCTTCGAATGGAGACAACATCATCGTAATTACAGGAGATACGAGTGCATCAAAAAACTTGGACAATTTTGGCAGACACCTAATTGATAAAGGTTATTCATTCGTGTCAATTGACCGAATTTTCAATACAATAACTACCGAAGAACGAACTTCTGAAAGAGAATATAGACACAAGCTCCATATCT
>CANIZU010000191.1 GCA_947472115.1 Flavobacteriales bacterium
AATCCAATGGGTTTGGTTGCCATGTCACAAAATTAGGTGAAATTTATTTGTCCCTAGTTAAACGTTAAGTTAATTGTCTAATTTCTTAAACAAAGAGAATGAGTGGATTGACTAAAAAACGATACCAAATCGTATTCCCGAATTGAAATATAAATTGAGTTGACTATTGCTGCCCATGGGGATGCTGCGCATGTCTGTTAATGTACCGTCGGAAGTAGTGATGTTGCTAAAACCGTATTTTTCACGCATAAAACCATATCCGATTTCTGTGCCAATGAAAACACCTTTTGCCACATAGAAATCGATGCCATAGAGCAGGTTTATCCCAACAGTATTGGCTTTTGTTACTTTATTGTTAAATGTGCCACCGGTATAAAAATTCTGACCATCCTTTGAATTCGTTAGGTTGTATTCGTAATTGCGTTTTCCAATGGGTAGTTCAACGCCCCAATACGGAGATAGGCGGTGTGTGTGTTTGCCATTCATTCCTTGGTGCTTCTCAAATCCAGGGGCAATAAGGCCGGTAAATTCTGTGATACTACGTTCCATTAATCCTGAACCTTGGTTGATAATCGTCACTTCTTTGCTCTGCGTTGCCATCAATCGGGTACGTAATACAAATTGGTCTTTGATAAATCGTCGGAATTTTATTTCCTGAACGCCGACCCTGATCGCGGAATTTCCGGTCTGCAACAATAATGTGGCTTCGGTACTCCAATCGCCTGCCTTCGGATAAAATCGGTGCGCGTCGGTCGTCAGTTGTTCTTCTTTGGTAACTAGGTTTTCGTTGGGTGCCTCGATCGTTGTGGATGAATTCTGGCCTTTTAAGCAGGAAAGGCTCAACAACATAATTGCAAAGAAATGCGACTTCATGCATCAAATATCCATCGTTTACAGCGAATTATCGATAGTACATCGGGGATTTCTGTGGACAAGGATTAGAATTGAAGTGCGACCTTTGTGGTTGATGCGCGCATTTAATCGTCTGTTGGGTTTCTGGATAGCCATATTTTGGGTAGCCGATGCTCATGCGCAAAGTGATTCATTTCCTTGGAATCCCAAAGACAGTATTCGATTGTCGTTGAATGAACCACCCTCCTATTCTCTTTGGTTCGATTCAAAAATTTCTACAATTTCCGGTGAAACCGTTGCAATCAGTGGTTATCGTTATGGAATTCAATGGAACAAAATGTCTGCCTACACCGGCTATTATTTTTCGGATTTCAAACAAATCAACGGCAAAAACTATGATTCTTATAAGTTCTCCTACTTGAGCAGTTCGTTTGAATATAAACTTTATCGCACCCATCGATTTGGAGTGACGGGGTTTGGACAGGTGGGCGCTGGGTATCGAATTCTTCGTTATTCTGACAATCGGCCGCAACAAACTCGTTTTATGATGCCTCTGGAATTTGGTGTGAATGGTAATGTTCGATTCCTACGCTATTTTGGTGTGAGTGCAGGCGTGGGATCGCGGGTTGCGTTATTTAGAGGCGGTCAGAATTTCACAGGCCCCATTTATTTCATTGGGTTCACCTGTTTTCCAAGTACGATGTACAGAGATGCAAAGCGGATTTTTCATCGCCCAGCGGATAGAATTTGGTAATTATTTCTTCTCCTTCTCAGAGTCGAGATGGGCAAGGAAATCAACCATTTTGTCGACGTCTACGCGGTTAGCCACAATCTTGCGATCGGCATCCATGACGAAAATCGTTGGGGATGCAATTACATAATAGCTGTATAGATTGTCGGCGTATTTCTGGCTTTGCACTTCTCCGCGAATTAGATGCGTGAATGTTTGGGTCTCAGGGTGAGAATTATAATATTCTTCCCATTCCTTCTTTTTATCGCCGCTGGTTAAGGCAACTACTTTCCATCCTTTGTCTTTGTTATCGGCCAGAATTTTAGCCAACTTTGGCATTACCTCTTTGCAATGTCCGCAGGTGGGATCCCAGAAAATGAAGATTACATATTGACCACGAATCTTTTCTGTGTTAACCCAGTTTCCTTTGATGTCTTTCAATTCCAATTCTGGCGCGGTTTCGCCGATCAAAGTATGGGCCCTACGGAAGGCGTTTTCACACATTTTGTTGATGGTTGCACTATCAACCCACCAGCTTTTTCCCTGGCAGTAGGTGCTTATCGCCATTCTTACGAACGCACGATCCATTCCCATAATGTTGGAACTTTCGAAGCGATTTGTGAGGTACCATATCACATATTTCTCCATTTCGATAGTGTTCTTGCAAGCATCCATGATTTTTTCAGCTTCTTTGATGCAGGAATCGGCATCGGGAACAATGATCTTTTCAAAATAGAAATCCAAACGCTGCTTTACGATGTTCACTGGCATCCGCAAAAGTCCGTCATCTGCAAAATCGATATGGTCCCAATAATGTTCCTTATACCATCGGAAGGCAAACGTGCTATCCGCTTTTCCATCGGCCATAACGGGCAAGATTTCAGGGTAGGGTACGCCAATCATCGCAATTAAGAATTTGGATAAAAGGTGACCTGGATTCTTTAAAACGTAGGCAGAGTCGTAATTTCCTTTGTCGTTCAAATAGCGATCGCGGATCATATTTAATGAATCTAGCAATGCTTGTGGACCTGCCGAATCTTTTTGGATTTCTTCGTCGATAGCCATGAGTCTTTCAATCACGGCGACTTTTCCTTTTTGATATTCGATGAACGATGCATTCTCCGCAGAGCCGGTAGCGGTCATCTTTAAATAGTAATCTCTGGTGCTCCAAGCGGTATCAAAATCAATTTGAAAATCCTGGTCATCGTCGATGATGAACTCAAAATAATCACGCTTCTTTGGGAAGACAAATAGGTACATCCCGCGCTGTAACTTTTTGGTGCCATGGAAATTGGCGACTCCATTCTTGTCAATTACGGCGGTATCTCTTAAGTATTTTCCACCAATGTTATGGTCGGCCAGATAAACTGTATCGCCCGCATAAATATTTGTAATTTTTGGTGTTGCTTTGGCGGGTGTGATGGTTCTGAATTTGAAACGAACGCTGTAAACACCGGCTTCTCTTCCATCCCAAGCGGGTACATTTTTTAGCTTTGGATAATTTCCAAAAACATTGGGTTTTACCGGTGCCGTGCGATAGTAGGGGGTGAATTTTAAATTGGATTCCAGTTGTTTGCGAATTTCTGCTTCGGTAGGTCCATTGCCTGGGTTCGACATTTGTACAACTTGCATATTTTCATTGCTACCAAAAATGGTTTCTTGCGGGGCGGTTCCGTTGATGCTGGGCTGCCCAACTGGAGGTGTTTGAATCTTTTCATCAACTACAGTCGCTTCAATTTTGGGTGCTTTTTTATTTTTCTTAGCTTTTTGGGCTTGAAGGGGATTGCTGGTGGTGCAAAGAGCGACAAGAACTGTAAGGGTTGTAATTGCGTAAATTGAGATATGGCGTAAACGTGACATGTTCATTTTATAAGTTGTGAGCAAAGTAGACAAATTTTGTTCCAATTTTGTTGTTCGGCGATGCAAGAAGAAACTTTTTACGAAAAGGTATATGCGGTGGTGCGTTTGGTGCCATCGGGGAGGGCGACATC
>CANIZU010000192.1 GCA_947472115.1 Flavobacteriales bacterium
GCCTGTTCAGGCCGGTGTGAGTTTCACGAGTGTGCTTTCTGCCGGTGATATCGTAAATGGATATCAGATGGCCGGAACGCCAGACGGTGCTGGAGCTTTTGACAACAACGATGGAACGTTTACTTTCTTGTTAAATCATGAATTTGGTGGTACCGCTGGTGGTGTTCGTGCTCATGGGAACAAAGGTGCCTTCGTTTCAAAATGGATCATCAATAAGAAAGACTTATCTGTTATTTCTGGCAGTGATGTAATGAAGGATGTTTACTTGTGGTCGCCAACAGGCTATACATTGTTTAATTCTGCAAATATTTCTACTCGTACGGTATTTAATCGGTTTTGTTCGGCTGACTTACCCGCTGTAACGGCTTTCTACAATCCACTGACGGGTTTGGGAACTAAGGAGCGTATTTTCATGAATGGCGAAGAGAACGGACCTGAAGGTCGTGGCTTAGCACATATCATCACAGGATCGGCTGCGGGTACAACCTACGAATTGCCTTACTTGGGTAAATTTTCATGGGAGAATGCCGTGGCTAATCCAAAAATGCAAAACAAAACCATCGTAGTGGGTACTGACGATGCCACGCCTGGTCAAGTGTATGTTTATATCGGAACGAAAACCAATGCTGGAACTGATATCGACAAAGCCGGTTTGAGTAACGGTAAATTGTATGGTGTTGCAGTGAGTGGTTTAACTACAGAGGTAAGTACTTCTTTTCCGGCTGCAGGGACTGCTTTCGCTTTGACGGATGTAGGTAACATTCGTGATTCTTCAGGTGCGGCATTGAATACAATTAGCAATGCAAAAGGAATTACCAATTTCTTACGTCCAGAAGACGGAACTTGGGACCCTTCTAACTTGAATGATTTCTATTTTGCTACAACCAATGCATTTACTGCGCCAAGTCGTTTGTGGAAGTTGAGCTTTAAAGACATCAACAATCCAGAATTGGGTGGAACTATTTCTGTGATGCTTGATGGTACTGAGGGACAAAAAATGGTTGACAACGTTGCCTTTGACAACGGAGGTAAAATGATATTATTGGAAGATGTGGGAAGCAATACGCACAACGGTAAAATTTGGCAGTACACGCCATCTACTGACGCATTGGTTATGATTGGTAAGCATGATCCGAATAGATTTGAAACGGGCGCTTCTCAATTTTTGACGATAGATGAAGAAACGAGTGGTGTTTTTGATGCCCAGTCTATTTTGGGTGCAGGTATGTTCATGATTGTTGACCAAGCCCATTATGCTTATTCAGCTACCTCGCCTTCTGTTGTTGAAGGTGGACAGATCTTGACCATGTACAATCCTGAAACGGATGTAAATAATCCTGAAGTTTCTGTGTTGGGTAATAATGTGTTAATTGCATTGAATGATACAATTCCTTCGGCGACTGATTTTACAGACTTTGGTGCGGTTAGTACCACTTCAAATCTTTCAAAATCTTTTGTAATCAAAAATACAGGAAAGGGTAATTTGACGATTTCTGATCTTGGAATTTCTGGTGTCAATGCGTCTGAATTTAGCTTTGTGGGTGGTTTGCCAGCTTTGCCAATTTCTATTGCTCCCAATAGTTATTACAATTTGGCCATTAGCATTGCCCCTCAGTCAGCAGGAGCAAAAAAGGCATTTATTACTTTGGTTACGACTGATTTTGACGAATCTGTATACATGTATGCGGTGGGTGGTTTGGGTTTTGCCCCAGGTCAAATGGGTCCTAGTACATCTCAAACGCCTTATTTGATTAGCGCTACTCCTGGCGTTTCTTTCACTTCAATCTTAACGGCAGGTGAAACTGTGAATGGATATAAAATGTGTGGTACACCTGATGGTATCGGCGCTTTTGACAACAACGATGGTACATTTACGATGGTGATGAACCATGAGTTTGGAAATACCGCGGGTGTGACTCGTGCGCATGGTTCTATCGGTGCTTTTGTATCGAAGTGGGTGATTAATAAGTCGAATTTGAGCGTGGTTTCTGGTAGTGATTTAATTAAAAATGTGAATTTATGGAATGGTACGGGTTACACAACCTACAATGCTGCCAACCCATCAACAAAGGCTGCCTTCAATCGCTTTTGTTCTGCTGATTTACCTTCAGTGTCTGCCTTCTATAATAGTAATACAGGAAAAGGAACTAAGGAAAGACTATTTATGAATGGTGAGGAAGCTGGTACAGAAGGTCGCGGATTTGCTCACATCATTACCGGTTCAAACGCGGGTACAACCTATGAATTGCCTTTCTTAGGTAAATTTTCTTTCGAAAATCTGTTGGCTTGTCCTATCGAATCTGATAAGACTATTGTAGCTGGTACAGATGATGCGACACCAGGTCAGGTGTATTTCTACATTGGTACAAAATCTTCAACGGGTAATGAAATCGAAAAGGCTGGTTTAGTTGGTGGTAAATTATACGGTCCAAGTGTTACGGGTTTGCCAACAGAAGCGTCTGGTTCTGCGCCTGCACCTGATTTGACTTTCTCTATGGTGGATTTGGGTGTTGTAAGGGATTCAACGGGAGTTGCCATCAATAAAATGAGTGATGCCAAGAGTGTAACAGCATTCTTACGTCCTGAAGATGGCGTTTGGGATCCAAACTCTAAAGGAGATTTCTATTTTGTTACAACGAATGCATTTACTGCGCCAAGTCGTTTGTGGAGAATGCGTTTCACAGATATCAGTAATCCAGAAAAAGGTGGTACTATCACCGCTTTGTTGGATGGAACTGAAGGTCAGAAAATGTTTGATAACATCGCTATCGACAATTCTGGTCATTTGATTATGCAAGAAGATGTAGGGAACAACGCCCACAATGGAAAAATTTGGGAGTATACTATCGCTACGGATGCGCTTCGTTTGATTGGTCAGCATGATCCTTCAAGATTTGAAAAGAGTGGTGCTAACTTCCTTACTTTGGATGAAGAGTCGAGTGGAATGATGGATGCCCAGTCAATTTTAGGCCCTGGAATGTTCTTATTTGTTGACCAAGCGCATTACGCAATCGCTGGTGAAGTGGTTGAAGGCGGACAGATTTTGACAATGTACAGTCAAGTAACATTCAACGGTTTGCCTGAGATTTCAGTTTCTGGTAATAATGTTGACATTGCCGATGGTTCTTTGATAGCTCAAGTTGCTGATAAAACTCATGTAGGTAATATCGCTTTGGGTGATGCAGTATCGGTAAAATACGCAGTTAAGAATAACAAGGCCGGTGATTTGAAAATTTCTAAAATGACATTGGCTGGTGTAAATACGGCGGATTTCAAATTTGTTGGAAATACTTCTGATGCGGTTTATGTGAAGAAAGATTCTACATATGTAATCACAGTGACATGCACTCCATCTGCTTTGGGAAATCGTTACGCAACGGTTAAAATCCAAAACAATGATTTGGATGAGTCTGAATTTGACTTTGTGATTCAAGCTACGGGTGTTACTTCAGAGATGACTGTATTGGGTAACAATGTTGTGGTAACTAACAACGATGGTACTCCTGGATTATCGAACAACAC
>CANIZU010000193.1 GCA_947472115.1 Flavobacteriales bacterium
AATCATTGAAAAGGCGCCGGGTTTGAATTTCATTTTTGGGACCACCAAAGACATGACGGAAGCCTTTATGGGTGAAAACAAGAAGTTTACCAAGCCGGTGGTTGTAGAAATCTCAGACGGTGTCTACAAAATTGGATTCCTCACCCAAGAGGATATGTCGGTGATCGGGATGCCCCACTGTTGCGCGGTTTATTTGCCCTACAGTTACACGTTATCGGGCGAAACCACTGTGGTTGAGAAGTCGCGTGTGAAACCCATCGACAAAGAGAGCGGGGATGTCACCAAGTTTGTTTTGAGTGGTGGCGCAACAAACCTGAAATAAGCGTTTGTTCCTTGGGGATAATTTTTAGGGTTCTTCAACGTTATAGTTGTCTAAATCAGATTTACTTCGCATCATATGTTATCGTTAGCACTTACATTACTTCAGGGCGCAGTCGCCCAAGATTCCGCCGCCGGTCAAGCAGCCGCAGTTGCAGCTGAGCACGTTTCAGCTCCAGTTCTTGAAATCATGACCAAGGGAGGTGTGGTGATGATCTTTTTGGGACTTTGTCTTCTCCTTGCCATTTATTTTATCATTGAGAGATACATCTACATTAGCAATCGCACCAAGATCGACCACAATTTGATGGGTGTAATTAAAGACAATTTGAAAGAGAATCGTATGGATTCAGCGTTGGCACATTGTCAGCGAATGAACACGGCACAAGGCCAGGTGATGGCTACGGGTTTGAATTTCTTGGGTAGTAATATGAGAGAAATTGAGAGTGCGATGGAGACCAGAGCCAACGTTGAGATGAGTGCGATGGAAGGCAATTTGGGTTATTTGAGTTTGGTAGCTAGGATTGCACCGATGTTGGGTTTTGTTGGAACGATTTGGGGTGTAATTAACATTTTCTATACGATTGCTCAAACGAACGGTTTGGAAATTGGTGCCATTTCCGAAGGTCTTTATATCAAGATGGTTACGAGTTTTGCTGGATTGTTGGTAGGTATCATTGCTTTTATTGGATATCAGTTGTTTGTAAGAAAAGTGGATCGTTTTGCAGAACGTTTGCAGGAGCAGAGCTTGAGTTTCTTGGAAATTCTTAACAAGTCAAACCACTAATTAAATAACCATGAGGGTAGGAAGAAGAAGACGTGAAGAGGCCGAAGTAGAGGCTTCGTCTATGAACGATATCATGTTTTTCTTGATGTTGTTTTTCTTGATCGCCAGTACTTTGGCTAACCCCAATGTCATTAATATCATGTTGCCTAAGGCATCTACCACCACCCACATGGAAATCAAGACTTTGCCATTAACGGTGAAGATAGAGAACAAGGGTTCTGGGGATGCGGAAGAGTTGGGTATTTACATCGAACAAGAACGTGTGGCTTTTGATGATTTGGACGATCGATTGCTTGACGAAAAGAACAAAGCGGGTGTTGGAGACGATGGTAAGGGCTTGTTGAATGTGGTTTTGCGCTTGGATAAAGACTTGAAAGTTCAGGACATGGTGGATGTGATGCAGGTGGGGGCGAACTTGGGTATTAAGATGGTGTTGGCAACCGACAAAACACGCAGCTAATGAACGGCCGGGGTCTGGTAATACTGGCATCGGCGATATTCTTATTTTCTCGGCTGAGTGCACAGGATTCTGCGCAAATTATTCATAAACTGGATACCCTTTCTCATGGTGGTTCTCAATTGAACGACTCAATACAATTCTACGGGTACTCAGACACATTGGTTGCCTTTAAGAAACCAAGGATTGATGTTTACAAATCATCTGAATGGAGTGCTCAATTGATGGGGGGCTATTTGATTCCGCATCATTCGGATATGATGGCCATGTATCGACATGCAACGGGTATTAATGTCAAGTATCGTTCAGCGATCAATCAGCCAAACGGCAACGGCGCCAACATCGACAAAATAACCTACGGATATACATTTAACTTACTCAATTTGGGCAGTGAGGTTGCGGGCTATGCCATTGGGGCCGGTGGTTTAGTGATGCCACAATCTGGAAAGTACAATTACTGGATTTTGGGAATGGGTATAGGCTATCTCACAAAGCGATACGATGAGTTTAACAACCCCCGAAATCCGGCCATTGGAAGTCATTTGAATGGTATGATGCACTTGGGGTATCATTTGGATGTGGGTCCCTATTTAAACAAATGGGGTTGGAAAATGTATGCTGAAGCGGGGATGGTTCACTTTTCTAATGCTAATTGGCGACAGCCCAATTTCGGGGTCAATATTCCCTATTTATCGATTGGGGCAAAGCGGACATTGTTTTTGGCAGTTTTTAATAAGTACCCGCCGCAGTATGTCAATCCGTTGCGAAGTAAATCTCAAGAAATTACAGGTATTACTAGGTTGCTCCTTAATCATATTAATCGTAATAATCGTGGAATTGCTAAACCGGCTCCTTGGAAACACATCGAACAAATTGGGGCTATTCCATCAAGATCATACGTGAGAAATCAGCATTTATTGGGATTTAGATTGGGTAGACGACAGATTGAGTTGGATCAACGACGCACATTTGTGAATGTCGTTTTGGAGTACAATTGCGAGTTTCGCAGAGCTTTGTTGGGTCCGAGATTTAGGGTTGGAGCGAATGTGTTTTTTGATAAATCATATATGTATAGCAAGTTTGGTTTAAAGAGTGATGCTATTTCATTGAATGATTTTACGGAGGTAGCCATCACGGCGGGGTCTCATTGGGAATATGGCAAATGGGGATTTATTGCGGATGCGGGTTTTTATTTATATCGTCCCGACGACACCAAAAGAAGGTATTACGAAGGTATTGGTGTGAGTTATAAGGCAACCCAGAGAATATATATAATTGCCCGGTTGAAAGCCCATTTATCCAGTGCGGATTATATGGAATGGGGTGTTTCGTGGATATTAGATTGAGTATTTCAGATATAAACCGAGAGAGTACAGAAGGTGTTTTTGGTCTAAATCGTAGATGGGTTCCAAACGACTTTCAATTTGAAAATTTTGAGAAATCATGTGGATTTGTTGTATGTATCGGGCAGAAATGATTTTCCGCACTGGACTGAAATACAGGATGTTATTTTCATTTACACATTGATAAAACGAGGCGCCCAAGGGGGTTGTGAATTTGTTTGCTTGGTAGGCTGTCAAGACGAGTTGCTGGGTTTTGGTTAATTTGATTCCCATGTTGATCATCACGGCGGTGCCCTCTCTATATGGTTGTGACAATCGTGGTGAGAAATCCTTCTGATAGAAAGCCAAGCATTCCAATTTGAACTTTGGTGTGCTAGAATAATTTTCTAGACTTGTGTTTCGCTGTTGAGTAAAAAGGGTAAAACCCGCCGCGTATGTACCTCGATTGGCCAAGGGCAGTTGATAGCGAAATCCTTCCCCACCCTTATGGAGCAAAAGTAAATACCCACTGGCTTTGGCATTTAGCGCATGGAAATTCTTTGCTTGGTCTTTAAATAATTGATATTCGATGCGGGTTCCAAAGGAGATGATCTCTTGTCGAAATGTTTGTGTATC
>CANIZU010000194.1 GCA_947472115.1 Flavobacteriales bacterium
AACAAATACCGATTCCCATCCTTCAAAAACACAGAAAATGGTGCCGGTGCTTTGCGACTCAATAACATAAAAGCATCGTACGGATCAATCTCTTCCTTGGCCGTAAAGGCGATGCAATAATTCATCTCGTAAAAATCCCCATCCACAATATGCTGTTTGATCCGCTCCACATTCTCCAAATATGTTTCCTTAGGCGTTTGCGATTGCCACTGGGGTGAATTCTTGGCGGCAAGTTTGGACAAGGAGGATTCATGTTTATCATGACCATCATGATCACCGCTACCCTCCATTCCTGAATTTTGATTACCGCAAAAATTCAACAACGATCCACCATTCAAATTTTGATTACCGCGAGGAAGCAGCAAAGATTCATCACCGGAAATTATGCCATTTTTTTCTATTGCTACCCACCGCTCAGGGCTGACGAATTTCAAAGCATCGAATTCTACCAATTGGGCAAGATCCGATTCCAAGGAAGGTTCAATTTGATTCTTATAATCATAGCCCAAATATCCCATTATCGGACTCTCGGGACAACTCGGAACATCAGACAAATCATTAAATTGCTCTGCAATACCAAAGCCAGCCATGAGGGAAATCTGGCCATGATCATCGGACCGACCTGCGCTCAAAAAAACGCAAGCAAACGACTCATTTCTTGCCTTTTCAAGCAAACATTCTAGTTGGTATGCAATTGTAATTCCTTGATTTTCCATCACTTATCACAACATCATTTGATCATCCTCCAAACTTTCCTCACCTTGATAAAACCGATGAATTACCCGCGATTTCGCAACACCAACCACTCCTGTCAGGATGTCAACACTTGCCTCTTTTACCTTTTTTACACTTTTAAAATGCTTCAACAACAATCTAGCCGTCTCCTCGCCTATCCCTGGAATTTCCGTCAACTCTGTCCGTAACGTCCCCTTGTCCCTCCTACTTCTATGATGCGTAATTCCAAATCGATGCGCCTCATCACGCATTTGCTGTATCACTTTCAACGTCTCTGATTTCTTGTCGATATACAACGGCAATGAATCACCCGGGAAGTAAATTTCCTCCAAACGCTTAGCTATCCCCACGATGGCCAATTTGGTGTAAATCCCCATCGCCTTTAAAGCTTCCACCGCGGCGCTCAACTGACCCTTGCCACCATCCACCACAATCAATTGAGGCAATGGTTTTTGCTCATCAATCATCCTTGAATATCTGCGAGTAATCACCTCTTTCATCGTCGCAAAATCGTCTGGACCTTCCACCGTTTGTACATTAAAATGTCGGTATTCTGATTTAGCCGCCTTCCCATTCTTAAAAACCACGCAAGCGCTCACCGGGTAGGTTCCTTGGAAATTTGAATTATCGAAACACTCAATATGTCGAGGCCACTCACTCAATCGCAAATCCTTCTTCATCTGCTCCATCAATCGATCCACACGAATTTCTGGATTCAGTTTTTCGTATTGCGACAATTTCTCCTGCTTATAGAGCAAGGTGTTTTTCATACTCAACTCCAACAAACGACGTTTATCGCCCATTTTAGGTACCGTAACAGCAACGCCATCTAGTTCTAAATCAAGTTCGTGACTCAAAACGATTTCCTTGCAATTATCCCCATACTGATTTCGCATTTCAGCCACGGCGGAAGCGAGCAAATCCGAATCTAGCTCATCGAGTTTTTTGCGAATTTCCACGTTGCGACTAACGATAATCAACCCGTGACTTACCCGCAGAAAATTGACGAACGCAACCTTTTCCGTGCTGCTAATACTATACACTTCTAAATCACCGAGAACGGTGCTTACAATGGTACTTTTTGATTGATACCGCTCTAAGGAATCCAATTTCTCTTTGAAATCATGGGCTTTTTCAAATGCCAATTCGGCAGCGGCCGACATCATCAAATCCTTTAGATGTCGTTTCACCTCCCCCAAATTCCCTTTCAACAAATATTTTATCTGGGCGATGCTTTCGTTGTACGATGATTCTGTTTGATGTGCTTCGCAGGGACCCAAGCAGTTCCCCAGCTGATATTCCATGCAAATTTTGTGTTTGCCCGCGGCTACGCTCGCGGGCGTCATCCCAAAATTACAATTCCGGGTGGGATACAATTTCTTCACTAAGTCCAATACAGTGTGCATCACCTTCACATTGGCATACGGCCCATAATAATCAGACCCATCACGAATCGGATTCCGGGTTGGGAAAACCCTTGGAAATCGCTCCGCCGTAATCCGAATATACGGATAGGTTTTGTCGTCCTTGAGTGAAATATTATACCTCGGCTGAAATTCCTTAATCAAGCTATTCTCCAACAGCAACGCATCCATCTCGGTATCCACCACCGTGTATTCCAAATACTGAATCTTACTGACCAAAATGGCCGTTTTGCGATTCTCATGCTGCTGCTTGGTAAAATAACTGGTGACGCGCTTTTTGAGGTTTTTGGCCTTACCCACATAAATGATGACATCGCCCGCATCAAAGTACTTGTAGACCCCCGGCGAGTCAGGCAACGACTTAATTAATTTACTTATATGCGCGGGGACCATGACACAAAATTACGTGCAATCCTCTATCAATGGGCACCAATTTCTATGTGGCGAGCCAACAAAGATTCCCCAAAGAACAATGAGGCCTGAAGATCAAATGTACTTGCATCGTCGGTGGTAACAAACTCACGCTTTCCGCCTCGAATTAACCCCGATTCAATCTCCGAATGACGCACCAAATAATCTTGTAATTTCTCTGCAACAATGCCGCCCTGTGTCACTAACCGAATCGACGAAGGGACAAATTTCTTAATCGTTTCCATCAGCAATGGATAATGCGTACAAGCCAATAAAAGCGTATCGATTTTGGGATTGCGAGTCAAGATTCGATCCACATGCTGCTTCACGAAATAGTCCGCGCCCTCACCCACCATCTGATTGTGCTCCACCAAATAAACCCACATCGGACAAGCTTCTTGCTCCACCAAAACCGAAGGATAAAACTTCGCAATTTCCTTTGGATACGATTCGGACGCCACCGTCCCTGCTGTACCCAGAACGCCAACCACTCCCGATTCAGAATACTCACCAATGGATTCAGTGGTAGGACGAATCACACCTAAAACACGCTTGTGATCGTTACGCTTTGGTAAATCAACCTGCTGAATCTGACGTAAAGCTTTCGCAGAAGCCGTATTACAAGCCAAAATGACCAAATCACAACCTTCATCAAACAGCCAATTCACACATTCCAAAGTGTAATGATATACCGTATCAAAAGAGCGATTTCCGTAGGGTGCCCGGGCATTATCGCCAAAATACAGATAATCGTATTCCGGCAAAACATCAACGATGCTCCTCATCACAGTGAGACCACCATAACCCGAATCAAATATGCCTATTTTGCCCTTTTTCATAAAACAAAGGACTGCTGAATCATCAACAGTCCTTCAAATGTATTGCAATAAAATGAATTACTTCTTCAACAAGGCTGCAATTACAGCACCTGTGATATCATCGGC
>CANIZU010000195.1 GCA_947472115.1 Flavobacteriales bacterium
GATCCTACTTCGTTTTTTTGATCGAAATATGGGTTTAATTGAAGTCGAACCCTCAAGAAACGTTTTGGAATGGCAGATAAAAAATTGTGAGTACTTACGTTAGCGTTTGAACCGAAAGCACCCAATTGTTGACAGAACACAGGCTGAACAAGATATTTGATGCCGAATTTGTTCTTGAAAGGCAAAGGAAAAACCGCTTCGTAATCTTTGTATATCAATGCGTCCCATTGCGAATCACAAACTGCGTTGAGGTATTCGTACAAGCCATAAACCAACGGGTGTGGACTTCGCAAAATGGCAGAATCCCATTTTGTGGGGTCTATTTGATGGTGGTCGACATATTGAATACTCATAACTTATTTGATCAAAGGTTTGTTTGTGAGATTGGCTTTTCTGACCAATTGATAATGGTGTTTTTCCAATTCTTCCAAGGAAATGAGTTTGAAACGGATTCGTTATGGAAAATGAAACAAAATGTACCCCCTATAACTTCCAGTTGTTGTTTAATACTAAGACCTTTTTCCATTGATAGAGTATCAGATAAATTTAAATAATTCTTACAAGTGACATCCATAATGCAAAACGGATGAATGATTAAACCCATAGATTTTTCGTCGATTAGATTATACCAAACATAGGGTTTTGAAGTTCCAGCTCTAAAACCAGTAGCTTCAGGATATCCCATACTCCAATCATTAGCAATACCAATTTGCTGCAGAATTTTATAACTATTGGGTAGTCTCAAATGGATATAGTGCAACCGAGAGTGTTTTACCGGTATTTCTAAATTGTTCTCTAATTCTGTTTTTTCCCAAAGCCATTCGTCTTGGGTGGCCATAATGTTTGATTCGTTTTGCCAAGAAGGATGCATGCCCCAGTTTTCTGTGGCGGAACCAAAAATCTCCTTGCTACGCCTAAGTTCTAATGCCAAAGCCTCGGAAAGTATCTGTTTGTTTTTATCAGTTCTTTTGCGATGATTCAGAACAAAGACCTGAAAATTTCCTGTATTTGTTAGAATGGGCAAAGTGGCAATTTCCATTTGGTAGGGATCCTTTTTACTCAGCATAGCCTTTACCCTGTCAATCAACAAGGTGGGCCTAAACAAAATATCCTGAATCAAACTGCCGGTTTTAACAAAAAACGATCTTCCGCCAAAACGCAATGCCATATCAATATCGGCGGTGGCAATAATTTCGAATTGATCCAAAGGTTTTTTGTCGATGCAATAGCCTAAGAGCCAAATCAGTTTATCTACGATTGGAGTGTCCAACCAACCGCTTTGAAACAATAGACTCTGTTTTGCCGGATATCTTCCGTGGGAATCTGGTGAATACAATTGTTGTGCATCCATTTCATTAGAATCACTGTGGTTGTTATTGAAAGTAGCCGATGGGTTGTTGATTTCATTTTCCCATTGATATTCTTCATATCTCGATAGGCACCAAAATATTTCTGAAAATGCATCAAAAGGGATGGATTTTTTGGAAAAAACAGCGTTGGAAGGAGAGTGTTGGGTGTTATTTATCAGGATTGGGGAGATAAATAGTGCTTCAAATTGACAAAAAGGGAGAGAAAATAATGTGTCTGCTTCCGGTTGGTGATGAAATTCGATAAGCTTTTGGGTAACTGGCATCGACCAATCCCGGATGAAATTATCTTGTAATAGGCCCTCACAATAAATCCAGATACAATCCGTCAATTCGCTGTCAAGTGGCTGAATATCAGTATATGCGATTTTTATTTCGTTGTTTGAAGCCTTAAAAAAAGACCAATCATTAGTAATTTGGAAAGTTTCTCCCAAGCGACCGCCTATCACTTCATTAAAAACGTAGTGAACTCGGGGCGAATTTTTGTGAGTAAACAATAACACCATAAATGTTTTCCTTAATTTTGTGCAAAATAATGAAGGTTGCATTAATCACCGGTATAACCGGACAAGACGGAGCCTATTTGGCTGAATTTCTTTTGAAAAAGGGTTACATGGTGCACGGCATCAAACGTCGTAGCTCTTTGTTTAATACGGATAGGGTAGATCATATTTACGAAGATCCACATATTGAGGGGAATCGATTTAAAATGCACTACGGTGATTTAACGGATTCTACGAACTTGATACGGATCATTCAAGAAGTACAGCCCGATGAAATTTATAATTTGGGTGCGATGAGCCACGTACATGTGAGCTTTGAAACACCAGAATATACAGCAAACTGTGATGCAATTGGGACATTGCGTTTGTTGGAAGCCATTCGTATACTTGGACTCACCAAGAAAACCAGGATTTACCAAGCATCAACCTCTGAATTGTATGGGTTAGTACAAGAAATTCCGCAAAAAGAAACCACGCCATTTTATCCGCGCAGTCCTTATGCTGTAGCAAAAATGTATGGTTTTTGGATCACAGTAAACTATCGTGAAGCTTACGATATTTTTGCTTGCAGCGGTATTTTGTTCAACCACGAAAGTCCTATTCGCGGGGAAACTTTTGTAACACGTAAAATCACTCGCGCTACTTCGCGCATTGCCTTGGGCCTTCAACATAAATTGTACCTAGGGAATCTAAATTCTAAGCGCGATTGGGGACATGCCAAAGATTATATCGAGGCGATGTGGTTGATTCTGCAACAAGAAAAAGCTGAAGATTTTGTAATTGCTACCGGCGTAACTACCGAAATCAGAGAGTTTGTTCGCATGAGTTTTAAGCATGTGGGCATCGATATGTCTTTCAAAGGTGAGGGCATCGATGAAATCGGTTATGTGGCAGGAGTGGATGATGCAATTTTTGAGGCCGCAACAGGTCAAAAGAATCAATTGTCGATTGGCCAAGAAGTAGTATTCGTGGATCCTAAATATTTCCGACCAACAGAAGTGGAATTGTTGATTGGAGATGCTACAAAGGCTAGAACCAAACTAGGATGGACACCCAAATATAAATTGCAAGATTTGGTTACCGATATGATGCAAAGCGATATCAAAGTGATGCAAAAAGAAACCTATTTGAAAGAAGGTGGTTTCCAAACGAAGAACTATTTCGAATAATGGAAAAACAAGCGAAGATTTACGTTGCGGGGCACCGAGGTATGGTTGGCTCGGCCATCGTTCGTGAACTGAATCGTTTGGGCTACTTTAATGTGATAGTAAGGACAAGTGCTGAGTTGGATTTGAGAAATCAATCGGCGGTTGAAATGTTCTATCAACAGGAAAAGCCAGACTATGTCTTTGTTGCTGCCGCCAAAGTGGGTGGTATTTTAGCAAACAATACGTATCGCGCTGAATTTCTGTACGATAACCTTTGCATTCAAAATAATTTGATTCATAATGCACATGTTGTTGGTGTAAAAAAACTCTTGTTTTTGGGGAGCTCATGTATCTATCCAAAATTGGCGCCTCAACCCTTAAAGGAAGAGTATTTGCTAAGCGGATATTTGGAGCCTACCAATGAGCCCTATGCCATTGCAAAAATTACGGGAATCAAAATGTGTGAGGCGTATCGCGATCAA
>CANIZU010000196.1 GCA_947472115.1 Flavobacteriales bacterium
CAAAACCGATGTCCCTGACGAAATGATTTTTATTGGGTATCACCAAATTACGGAATTGTATTTCAAATTGATTCTTCATGAATTGGAGCAAATGCGCGATGTGAATTTGGGTGCCAAGCGATTCGCGGATAAACTGAGTCGGATTCGCAGATATTTCAACAATTTGATTTATTCCTTTGATATCATGATTGATGGAATGGAAAAGGAGCAGTTCTTGAAATTCCGTATGGCGTTGCTGCCTGCCAGTGGGTTTCAAAGTGCTCAGTTCCGTTTGATTGAGATGGCTTTCACGGATTTGAATAACCTGGCTTTGGCCGAGCAACGCGAGGCCTTAATCGGACAGAACTTGGAAACGCAATACAACGCCATCTATTGGAAACAAGGGGCCGTGGTTGCTGAAACGGGGAAGAAAACCCTCACACTCACGCAATTTGAGGATGCCTACCAAGAACAGTTTTTGCAATGGGCAAATAAATGGCAAGACAATAACCTGTGGCAAATGGCTCAAAAGCTTATTTCGTTGGGACAATTTACCGACGAACTCCGTGAAGAATTCCGGATGCTAGATACCTGCCTCAATGTCAATTGGAGATTGTCACATTACCGCTCCGCCGTTCGATACTTAGCAAAGTCAGAATCAGGCGCCGATGCCCCAGCAACCGGTGGCACCAATTGGCAGAAATTTTTACCTCCACGCTTTCAAAAAATCGTTTCATTCCCCGGACTTTGGAGCGAAGAAGAGCTTCAGAATTGGGGCAAAGGTTGGGTGGAAGAGCAGCTGACCCGATAATTCTTTATTTTGATGTCAATCGAAATTCCACAATCCAATCCAAACGAAACACCCCAGGCGGTGGAAGCGGTTTCTGTGTCTTCAAATCCTATCACATCGGTCGATGCGATTAAGACCTCCACAGAATCTATCACATTGATGGATGCGCAGGCTATGGTCGATAGTTGGATAAAAACGGTAGGTGTTCGATATTTCTCAGAGCTCACCAATACCGCCGTTTTAATGGAAGAAGTGGGTGAATTGGCCCGATTGATGTCGAGGAGCTACGGCGACCAATCCTTTAAATCAGGAGAAAAACAAGGGCCGGAAGCACTGGGCGATGAAATGTCGGATGTACTTTTCGTTTTGATCTGTTTGGCCAATCAAACCGGTGTTGATTTGACCGCAGCGTTTCATCGGGGGATGGAAAAGCGGACGGTTAGGGATTCGGATCGACATAAAAACAATCCTAAGTTGGGTTGATTGCGCAGGGCAAAAGGAAAACAAAGCGGCGATTTAATCGTTAACTTTGCATTGCCGTGACAAATTCCACGATTAGTTCCCGAAAATTAGACCATATTCAATTGGCGTTTGAAGCCCAGTTGAGTGATGTGGACCCAAGGTTTTATTATGAACCGATGCTGGCGGCGCATCCCACACTGGATGTAATTCCCCAAGTTGAGATTGCCGGTGCTTTGATGCTTGCTCCCATTTGGATTAGCAGCATGACGGGCGGGGCGGAGTTGGCTGGAAAAATCAATCTATTATTGGCCGAAGCATGCAGAAATCATGGCTTGGGCATGGGTTTGGGCTCGTGTAGGCCGGTTCTCGAAAATTCTACGTTTTCAAACGATTTTGATATACGAAAACACATAGGCGATCAGCCATTATTTGCCAATTTAGGTATCGCACAAATTGAAGAGTTGATTGCGTCAAATCAAATGCAAAAGCTCATGGATATGGTGAATCGGCTGCAGGCCAATGGTTTGATAATCCATGTCAATCCTTTGCAGGAGTGGATGCAACCCGAAGGCGATCGATTTGAATTGTCGCCCATAGAGACTGTGCAGAGAGTGTTGGATGCAGTGAATTTTCCGATCATCGTAAAAGAGGTTGGACAAGGATTTGGACCAAAGAGTTTAGAAGCATTATTGCAATTGCCCTTGGAAGCCTTGGATTATGGCGCTTTTGGTGGGACAAATTTTAGCAAATTAGAGAATTTACGTCGTGAATCATTAGAGCGTGGCCTTTTGGAGCCCGTTCAGCATGTGGGACATACCGCACAAGAAATGACACCCTGGGTAAACGCAATCGCGGCGAAATTGGGCAATAAGGTCCAGTGTAAGCGCATCATTGTATCGGGTGGGATTTCAAATTTCTTGGATGGGTACTACCATTTGCAAAAATTACAAATGTCGTCTTTGTACGCCCAAGCATCGCCTTTCTTAAAATACGCTTTGGAAGGGGAAGATGCTTTAAATCAATTTGTTGAGGCCCAGATTAAGGGGTTGGCTTTGGCATATACCTATTTAACTTTGAAAGAGAACGCATGATTAAACCGGTCAAAGGATTCAGTAAATTAAGTAAAGAGGCCAAAATTGAGTGGCTTGTCAATAATTACACTTCGGATGCTTCATCCACCATGGAAATGTTGGAGGGCTATTGGCATAACCAGCCTGAGGTGCAGAAGTTGCACGATGAATTCATTGAGAACACCATCAGCAATTATTATATGCCTTTTGGTGTGGCACCCAATTTTTTGATTAACGGGAAGATGTATGCGATTCCATTGGCGATCGAGGAGAGTTCGGTGGTAGCGGCGGCGGCCAAAGCAGCCAATTTTTGGATAGATCGGGGCGGTTTTAAGGCCAATGTGATTAGCATGGTAAAGGTTGGGCACGTCCATTTTATATGGGAAGGTTCCAACGTGGATGGGCTATATCGCGTTTTTGAAGAGAACAAGCATCGTTTTTTTGAAAATACGGAAAGCATCACAAAGAATATGCGGGCTAGGGGCGGCGGTGTGATGAGTTTGGAGTTGAAAGACAAGTCAGATTTGGAACCCGGCTATTATCAAGTGGAGGCTCGTTTTGAGACCTGCGATAGTATGGGTGCGAATTTCATTAATAGTTGTTTGGAGTCTTTTGCGCAGACTTTGAAGGACTTGGCGGCCGAACATGCTACGGAACTCGGCGATGCTCCTTTACAGGTGGTGATGAGCATTTTAAGCAATTTTACACCAGAGTGTTTGGTTAGGGCTGAGGTGAGTTGCAAGATTTCGGAGATAGAAGAAGGCAGCGGTATTGGGAATCTCGAGTTTGCAGAAAAATTTTGCAGAGCAATTCGCATCGCATCGGTGGAGCCTTATCGGGCGGTGACGCACAACAAGGGGATTATGAATGGGATCGACTCGGTGATTATTGCTACGGGAAATGATTTCAGGGCGACGGAGGCTTGCGCACATGCGTATGCGGCGAAGGATGGGAAATATACCAGTTTAACCCATGCGTCGGTTGTGGGCGATGCGTTTCATTTTTGGATTGAGTTGCCATTGAGTATTGGCACGGTGGGTGGGATTACCAACTTGCATCCCATGGTGAGATTTGCCCATGAGTTGTTGGGGTATCCATCGGCCAATGAATTGATGCAGATTACGGCAGTTGCGGGCTTGGCTCAGAATTTTAGTGCGGTTCGGTCTTTGATTACTTCGGGGATTCAGAAGGG
>CANIZU010000197.1 GCA_947472115.1 Flavobacteriales bacterium
AGGCCCATTGCTGCAGATTTTGGTTCTTTTGCTAGTTCGGGTGGGGTTGTCGATTCCGAGGTCTTTAGAACGGCCGGGGCGGGCATTTTGTGTAATTTGCAAAAGCCCATGAATGTTTTGGATTTTTTGCAACACGTGAAAGAAAGGATGGGGGCGGAAGTGGTTAAGTACACGAAGTGCGATGTTGAGGTGGTGGGCAAGGTGGCGATTTGCGGCGGTGCAGGCAGTTTTTTAATTGGGGATGCATTGCGGGCTGGGGCGGATGCTTTTATAACTTCGGATGTGAAGTATCACGAGTTTTTTGATGCGCAGGGGAAGATGTTGTTGTGTGATATCGGGCACTACGAAAGCGAGAAATATACAATTGATTTGTTTTCTAACATTTTGTCAGCGAAATTCCCTAAATTTGCAACCATTTTTGCAGGAACTATCACCAACCCTATTGATTATTTAACATAAACATGGACGTAACCATCGACAAAAAACTTAAAGATCTGTGGAAATTGCAGCAGATTGATTCAAGGCTTGACAACCTTCGTGCGGTATTGGGCGAATTGCCAATGGAAGTAGCTGATTTGGAGGATGATATCGCCGGATTGCAGACGCGTGTATCGCACATTGCTACTGAGATCGGAGAGTTGAACCAAGAGATTAGTAACAAGAGAAACGCGATCAAAGATTTCGAGCGTTTGATTGAGAAGTACGATGATCAGTTGAACAACATCAAGAACAGCCGTGAGTACGATGCAATCAACAAGGAAAAGGAAATCGCTGGATTGGAGATCATGTCGGCCGAAAAGCGCATGCGCGAGTATGGCAAGCAGATCGAATTGAAGGAGGAGACTTTGAACAATACGCAGAACGCTTTGGATTCTCGTAATAAGGATTTGGAATTCAAGAAGGCTGAATTGACAGAGATTGAGAAGGAAAACGCGGAGGAGATTGATAAAATCATGTTGGAGCGCAGTACTGCGGATGGCAAGATTGATCCTCGTTTGCACCGTGCTTACCACAGGATTCGTGGCAACGTGCGCAACGGGATTGCGGTTGCTTCGATTATGCGTGGTTCTTGCGGAGGTTGCTTTAGTAAGATTCCACCACAACGTCATAGCGACATTCGCGCTCACTATCGTATCATTGATTGTGAAAGTTGCGGTCGTATTTTGGTTGACCAAACGATTACCGGTATTGCAGCTGTAGATGAGGAGAAGGTTGAAAAGACCACCCGTCGTAAGATGCGTTTGACTACAAAATAAATTATTGCAAGGATATTAAAAAAGGCGCCCAATGGGCGCCTTTTTTGTTTTTAGGGTTTTATGGAATGTTATTTCACCAACACTACTTTTAAATCAGGCATGATTTGCATGATGTTTTCCGGTGGCACATTGGTGATGTCAATGAAATAAACAGTTTTGCCTTCGTCTAGCGTTTGACCACCCATCCACTTGATGTCTTCCATGACTTTTCCTGCTTCACGACGAAACATTTTTACTGGCATCAAGCAATACCAACCTTGCAAATAACCTTGGTCGTCTAGGCTGGCTTTGGTTCTTTGTATGGGTCCAGATAGAATTTTGAAATATTGCGTTGCTTTTTTATCCTGAAAAATAGATTGCAACTTGGCTCTATAACCCGCCGGTCCGCCTGCCATTTTTTCGATGGCGGGTAAGCAGAATTTGGCGTATCCATTGACGTCTTTGTTTAAATAGGCGGTTCCCAACTCGTTGGCAGCGCGCTGAAATGCGATGGATAATTTCACGCTATCTTTCGCCAGAGGGTCGCTAAGTTTTAACGTGTCTGTGTATTTTGGTGGTGCAATTCCCGCTGGGGTTTCACTGCCCGCTGCAGCATTTGCATAAGGATCGGAATTGGCGTTTGCAGAATCTGAATGATCATCGTTTGATTCTTGACCGCAGCCAAACATTCCCATTCCAAGGATACACAGCAATGCAAGGCCAAGGGTGCTAAGGGTTTTATTTATCATGGTTTTATTATGTTTAAAATGTAGTTTGTGATTCGGAATATTCATCCTGGTTAACAATTGTTTTTTCTACAGTTGAAATTCAAAAATAACACAAAGGGTGCCCAATTGGGCACCCTTTGTGAACTAAACTAACTATGAACAATGATTCTTTGGTGCGTAACACACCCCAAAGAATTATTTTACTTCTTCGAAATCTACGTCCTGCACTTGATCGCCGGTAGAGCCATTTCCAGCACCATTGCCAGCACCAGCCCCTGGATCTCCGCCTTCTGGGTTTCCGCCCGTAGCGTTGTACATGTCCTGACTTGCAGCCTGCCAAGCAGCGTTCAATGCAGCACTCGCAGTTTCCATCGCAGCGAAATCTTTCTCACCAATAGCTTTCTTCAATTCTCCCAATGCAGATTCAATGGTTGATTTCTTTTCTGCTGGAATTTTATCGCCGTATTCAGTAATCTGCTTCTCAGTGCTAAAAACCAGCGCATCGGCAGCATTTACTTTGTCAGCCTCGTCCTTGCGTTTTGCATCAGATTCAGCATTCATTTCGGCATCCTTCTTCATCTTTTCGATGTCTTCCTTGCTCAATCCACTCGATGCTTCGATGCGAATTTTTTGCTCTTTTCCAGTCGCCTTGTCTTTCTCATGAACACTCAAAATACCGTTGGCATCAATGTCAAACGTTACTTCGATCTGTGGAACACCCCTTGGTGAAGGTGGAATGCTATCCAAAATAAATTTACCAATGGTTTTGTTATCGTTGGCCATCGGACGCTCTCCCTGAAGGATGTGGATTTCAACCGAAGGCTGATTGTCCATCGCAGTAGAGAAGGTTTCTGTCTTTTTGGTTGGGATCGTCGTGTTTGATTCGATCATGCGGGTCATTACACCACCCATGGTTTCGATACCCATGCTCAAAGGCGTTACGTCCAATAGAACTACATCTTTCACTTCACCTGTCAATACGCCACCCTGAACTGCAGCACCTACGGCAACCGCTTCGTCTGGGTTAACTCCTTTGCTAGGCGCTTTGCCGAAGAAATCTTCAACCAACTTCTGAATCGCAGGGATACGTGTTGATCCACCTACCAAAATCACTTCGTCGATGTCGCTTGGATTCATGTTCGCATCTTTCAATGCTTGCTTACATGGCTCCAACGTGCGCTGAATCAAAGAGGCAGCCAATTGCTCGAATTTGCTACGACTCATTTTCATCACCAAGTGTTTTGGAACACCGTCTACTGCTGTGATATAAGGTAGGTTGATGTCGGTTTCGGTGCTGGCCGACAATTCAATTTTGGTTTTTTCAGCGGCTTCTTTCAACCTTTGCAATGCCATTGGGTCTTTGCGCAAGTCGATGTTTTCTTGGTTTTTGAACTCATCAGCCAAGAAATCGATAATTACTTGGTCAAAATCGTCACCACCCAAGTGAGTATCTCCGTTTGTACTTTTTACTTCAAAGATTCCATCGCCCAATTCAAGGACAGAAACGTCGAACGTTCCACCAC
>CANIZU010000198.1 GCA_947472115.1 Flavobacteriales bacterium
ATGCGTTGGTTCAAAACGCATTTTGAGATAATTCCACATCAACTGAGACGCCACTTGGTCGCTGCCATTATAGCGATTAAAAAAGGGTGGCATTTCTAATAGCGCATAGGCCGGAAAGGTATCGTTCAAAAACATCTCTTCGCTAAAGGCCAAGATGACTTCTTGTTGATGCGATTTAGGATTGATAAAAGTATCAACAAAGGTATTGTAATTGCTGAATTGCGATAGATATCCATAGACGTTGGCTTGCGGCGTTCCCGGGATTTCTTGTTGTAAATTGCCCCAAGCTTGTTCCAGGTCCGACTTCCATTGGGTATTTTTTTTGTAATGCGATTTTACCGCATTAAAAACCGGCGTGTTTTGGAGGAGCCAATATTGCAGATACTGCGCTCTTGCTGTGTCGGAAATGGGGCCGAAACGACCAAAATCCATCACTTCATACATCCAAAGGGAGAAAAATCGACCATATTTATTGCGTAATGCAACAACATCTGATGCGCCACAACCCTTGGTACGCAAACTGTCTAACTCCATCGCGAAGTCGGAATATTCCAATTTTACCGGTGCCGCTTGCTTCTTAGGTGTACAAGAAATTAGAATCACCACAAAAAGGGGATAAATCCAACTACAGTTAATGGTATGATTGTTGTTTTTTTGCATGAAACGTATGAAACTACAAAGAAACACTTCTTTTGCCATAGCTGCTACCTTGCTATTTGCAGGTTTTGCAAATTTAACTGCTCAAACCGCACCCAACGTAAAGATGGGCTTGCGCGTTAGCCCCAATTTTAGCTGGATCAACATCCAAAAAGGGTCGATGTCGAACGATGGCCTTGGACTCGGATTCTCTTACGGAGTTACGGCAGATTTCGCGATGTTTAAAAGCACAAACTATTGGTTAGCGACGGAATTATCGGTTTCTACGATTCCGGTGTTGGCGAAAAGCAATACCGAATTAAAGAATGTAGTTCCTCAAACTGGTTCTACTGGCAAATTCGACACATTAAAATATGCAGCGGGAAAAGTAAATTTTAAATACAATACCCAATACTTGCAAATCCCTTTAAGCGTAAAAATGAAAACCGATGAAATTGGAAACATGAAATACTACTTCCAATTTGGTTTAGCGCCCTCTTTTATGATGAAAAGTAAGCTCTCAACTACAATTATTGATGGCAACGCGATTTACCCAGCGAATAAAGGAATCACATCACACGACCCAAACAATATCGACGATGACGTATACCAATTTACCGGAACAACGGTAGCTGGAAGCGCAAAAGGAGAGAAGGAATATGCATTCCAAGACAACATCGCATCTTTCCGTTTCCCAGTAATTATGGGCGTGGGCGTTGAATACAAACTAACCGGAAACACAATGTTTACCGCAGGTTTGCGATTCGATAATGCAATCAATAATTTCTTCAAAGACCCAACTATCACGGGCAAATCCAATTTACTTGCCATCCAAGCAGGTATCCTATTCTAATTGAGTCATGGCGGGGTTAAAAATCGCACTGGCCCAACTCAATTTTACCATCGGCGATTTTGAGTCTAATACTGCGAAAATGGCCGATGTCATTTTCCAAGCCAAACAAGACAAAGTTGATTTAGTGGTCTTTTCTGAATTGTCGGTTTGTGGCTATATGCCAGACGACCTTTTGGATTACCCTTATTTCATTGAAAAATGTGAACATGCCTTGGAGGCCATTGCCCGAGCTTGCGAGGGCATAGCAGCCATAGTGGGTGGCGTAGTCAGAAATCCCAATAAAGGTCGAAAACTGCAAAACGTGGCTTGCGTAATGTACAACGGAAGAATCCAACACACCGTCGCCAAAACCCTGCTCCCTACCTACGATGTCTTTAATGAAAGTCGATATTTCCAACCCGAAACCACATCGCAAATCATTGAATATAAAGGCGTAAAGATTGGCATAGCCATTTGTGAAGATCTGTGGGATGTCTACAACGACTTTGAATATTTGGTAAGCCCAGGTCAAGCATTGAAGGACTTAGGCGCCGAACTTATCATCAATCCAGCCGCATCGCCGTTTAACTTGGGTAAGCAATCGCTGAGAAATCGGGTTTTCGGCGGACAAGCATCGCGATTCGACCTTCCAGTTCTTTACGTCAACCAAGTAGGCACCCATACCGAACTCATGTTCGATGGCTCAAGTCGCGCAATCAACGGCAACGGCGAAGTAGTCCTACAAGCCCCAAGTTTTGAAGAAAACGTAAGTTACGCATCTTTCGAAAATGGAAAATTTGCGATGGGAAATTCTGTCCCTTTGGATACCGACGATACCGCGCAGTTGTATAAATCACTCGTTTTTGGCATCGGTGATTATTTCAATAAAATGGGATTCAAACAGGCTATCTTGGGATCTTCAGGCGGAATCGACAGTGCAGTGGTTCAAGCCTTGGCCTCAGCAGCATTAGGGGCAGAAAACGTTCATCCCGTGCTTATGCCATCGATGTTTAGTAGCGATCACAGTGTGTCGGATGCTGAATTGTTAAGCAAAAATCTCGGCAACGATACCATTACGATTCCAATCAAGAACATCTACGATACGTATCTCGAAGCGCTTCAACCGGTATTTCAAGGGAAGCCATTCAATCTAGCCGAAGAAAATCTCCAAGCCAGGTCGAGAGCGGTTCTGTTGATGGCCATTTCCAACAAACTAGGCTACATCTTACTAAATACCAGCAATAAAAGCGAACTAAGTGTTGGATACAGCACACTTTACGGTGATTTATGTGGTGCATTAAGTCCGCTAGGCGATGTATACAAAAATCAAGTCTACGCCTTGGCTCGTTATATCAACCGAAATAAGGAAATCATCCCAAATCATATCATCAACAAAGCACCTTCAGCAGAACTTCGCCCCGGTCAAAAGGACGCTGATTCCCTACCCGATTACGATGTCTTGGATGAATTGTTAAAACACTACATCGAAGAGCACAAAGGCGTGGATGAACTCATTACGATGGGATACGACCAAACCACGGTGCACAAAGTCGTTGACCTGGTCAATGGCAGTGAATACAAGCGTTATCAGGCCCCACCTATTTTGCGTGTCAGTACCAAAGCCTTTGGAAAAGGACGCATTATGCCATTGGTTGCCAACTATTCCAGTAAATGAGTTCTCTCCAACCAGCCCTACCCTACAAATACCCAAGGGTGTTTTGGATTATGTGTTTGGGTGCGATGAGTTTTTTCCTCTCATTTAACATTATTCTCCCAGAATTAGCTCAAGAACTGAGATCCAAAGGTGGCGCAGCATATGTAGGATGGATCATCCCAGCGTTTTCATTTAGCGCCCTAATTGCGAGACCCTTTAGTGGTTGGATCACCGATAACCTTGGCCGTAGATGGGCGATGATCGGTGGATGCTTATTTTGCATCATCGCGGGTTGTTTCTACCCGATGGTGACCACAGCCATGGGATTCTTGATCGTTCGCGC
>CANIZU010000199.1 GCA_947472115.1 Flavobacteriales bacterium
GGAAGTGGGCCGGGCATCGTGACAATTAAAGATTTGGGTCAACAGCGTTTCAAACTCCGGGTTATTTCGGACAAAGGCTGTATCGACTCTTTGGAATTTTCAAAAATGATCGCTGCCAGTAACAACATCTATTATCCCAATGCCTTTACTCCAGATGGAAAAGGAGGGAACAATGTTTTTGGACCTTACAATGCAGAATTGATCGAAAATTATAAATTGATGGTATTTAATCGATGGGGTGAGAAGTTGTTTGAATCCACTGATTCCAATCGATATTGGGATGGTACGGATACAAAAGGGGAGCCGGTGATGGAGGGGCAATACATATACATTGTTACGGGTGTGAAAAATACCAGAAACATGATTAACCAATCGGGTACGGTTTATTTGTTGCGCGACAAATAATCAAATCGTTGTAGTTGAACTCGATGATTGCCGAGAAAGACAATTCGGCGCATCATTTTTTGAATTTAAATCGATTATTTAAATGGGGAATTGGGTTCCTTTTTGATCACGTTATAGGTGAGTCGATCCGCCAATTTTGGAAACCATTTGTTGATGAAAACAGCCATTTTACCTTGAAGTGTAAGGATGAGGTAACTGCGTTTTTTAACGATGGCATTCCAGATGGCCTCGGCTACCGCCTCGGCCGACATTAATTTGCCTTCGTTCAATGGAGAATCATTCTGCTGAGAGCCATTTTGATCCAAGGCAGCCTTTCTGATGTTACTTTCGGTATATCCCGGACAAGCTATTAATACGTTTAGCCCCGTTTCGAGATTCTCGCATCGTAAACTTTCCAAAAATCCTTGCATCGCAAACTTACTGGCACTATAACCGGTTCTTGCAGGCAGTCCCTTGAAACCAGCGATTGAAGAAATGCCAATAACAGATCCTTTGTTTTGTAAAAGTTGTGGTAGGGCATACTTCGTGCAATAAACAGTACCCCAAAAATTGGTGTCCATCAGGCGCTTCAAGACAGATAACTCTGTATCGACAAAAATGCCGCGCATCGAAATACCTGCATTGTTGATCAGTACATCGATTCTGTTGAGATTTAGAAGGCTTTGCTCTATGAAGTTTCGACAGTCATTTTCAAGACAGACATCGCCAATGAAAGTAAAGATCTTTAGATTGTCGGTACTATCAGAATGTTTGATTTGATTCGAGCACAAATTAGCTGTTTCAGCCAACGCTTCTGCCGACCTCGCCATCAATCCCACAGAAAAACCGCGTTTTACCGCCTCGATTGCCAAAGCCCTTCCTATGCCGGAAGAAGCCCCAGTAATAAGAGCAACACGCAGACTCATATTAAGATTTCCATTTGATGGAACATCCTACCGCAGGTATCTCAGGGTAGTCGATTTCCAATCCATCCAACGCATACTCAATTGCATCTTCAAGATATACACGCATTACAGCCGCCTCGTTGTCCCAAGCATCGTCGATTGCGCCCTTGTAAACCAATTCTCTCCTGGCGTTAAATAAAAACACTTCTGGCGTTCTTTCGGCACCCAATTGTTTTAGGATTTCTTGTGATTCGTCGTGCAAGTAAGGAAATGGAACTCCGTATTGCGACACCAATCGCTGCATTTCAGCAAAGCTATCCATGGGTTTTTGACTCGCATCATTGCCGTTAATAGCCAAAACACCCAAATTGTCTTCTTCATATTGCTTAGCCAATGAAACAATTCTTGGCCAATAGGCTAGTGCCGTGGGGCAGTGATTGCAAGTAACTACAATAAGAAGTGCGCTTTTGTCCGATAAATGGTACGTGCTAACAGTTTGTCCGCTAGTGCTTTTTAGTTCGAAATGCTTTAAATTGTCTCCAATATTCATGTTCTGTAATTGAATCGCAATTTACACAATCCTTTGAGAATTTGTGGGTTTTTTGTGGGTCAAGAAGTTTGGCAACATGGCTTGATTGGGGTTACTTTGCATTAATGGATCAATTTGTTGTTTCGGCTAGAAAGTATCGTCCAACCACGTTCGAAGATGTGGTCGGTCAGCACCAAGTGGCTGAGACGTTGATGCATGAAATCAACAACAATAAATTGGCTCAGGCCTTTTTGTTTACGGGTCCTAGGGGCGT
The DNA here is from genome assembly GCA_947472115.1 of Flavobacteriales bacterium. Lineage (GTDB taxonomy): Bacteria > Bacteroidota > Bacteroidia > NS11-12g > UBA955 > UBA955. Next base: position 2,093 of record CANIZU010000199.1, read on the forward strand.
TGGAAAGACAACTTGCGCTAGGATTTTGGCCAAAGTGATTAACACCCAAGATGGGGGCGATCCAAACCAAGATTACGCCTTCAATATCTTTGAATTGGATGCCGCGAGTAATAACTCGGTGGAGGATATCCGTCATCTGATCGACCAAGTAAGAATCCCGCCTCAAGTGGGTAAATACAAGGTTTATATTATCGATGAGGTTCATATGCTGTCGACCCAGGCTTTCAATGCCTTCTTGAAAACATTGGAAGAACCTCCTGCCTATGCCATCTTCATTCTTGCAACTACCGAGAAACACAAAATTCTGCCTACGATTTTAAGTCGATGCCAGGTTTTCAACTTCAATCGAATCGAAACCAAGGACATGGTTTCACATTTGGAGGGTATTGCGAAGAAAGAGAACATCAGTGCGGAATTGGATGCGTTGCATTTGATTGCTCGCAAAGCGGATGGTGGACTCAGGGATGCACTTTCTATGTTTGATCAGTTGGTTAGTTTTGGCGGAGGTCAGATCACCTATGATTCAGCGGTAGATATATTGAGTGTTTTGGATTTAGATACATTCTTTAATGTGTCTTCCATGTTGTTTCAATCGCAAATATCAGATGCATTATTGGCTTACGATGCCATTGTAAAAAAGGGTTTTGACGGATCTACGTTTTTGGGTGGATTGGCGTCGCACTTTAGAAACTTGGCGGTAAGTAAAGAGACAAAAACGCATTCGTTGTTGGATGTTAGTGATTCATTCAGAGTAAAGTATATTGAACAATCCCAGCAGTTTAGCTTTGCTTTTGTATTGAACGGATTGAGTTTGGTTTCAGAGGCAGAGGAGAAGTATAAATCTTCTCGAAATCCGCGGTTACTGGTGGAATTGCTATTGATGAAACTAGGCCATTTGCAGTCGTTCATTCAGAATATACCTTCCCTTGAGGAAGTAAAAAAAAAACTGAGTAATTCGGAACCGATTAAGCCCTCTTCGTTTAAAAATGCACCGAGCATCGTAGAAGAGAAAATCAAGCCAGCTCCGCCTAATATTATTGAGAAAGTAGCTGTAATTGAAGCAGTTACGGTAGAATTAGAGCAAAAGGTAGTCGAGGCAATTCCGGAACAATCCATTCCAAAACCTATTGCCAAGCCTGCAATTCAGATCAATACGGAGAAGGGTAAATTGTCTGGCTTTGAAGCATTTAAACGCCAAAAGGAACTGCAAGCAAAAAACGATTCTGACGCCACTGAAGAGGATGAAACTGATGTATCTGCAGTTTCTCAACCAAATGGGCCGACGGGGCAGACTGATAGCAATCAGCTTGTCGATACCGATTTGGCAAGTGATTCAAATGTTGCAAAAACCGA
>CANIZU010000200.1 GCA_947472115.1 Flavobacteriales bacterium
ATTTCGCAGTTGATCAATTTTCGAAATACGCATTTGGCGCTCACCTATGGCGACATGGAAGTGTCGGCCCTGGGCGATGATTTGATTATCATCAAACGCAAGTATTTTGGTGAAATCGTTTATGCTGTTTTCAATCGCAGTACGGAAAGTAAAACGGTGGAATTGTCGTTTAGCGATGTTGCGAATTTCACAAAAACCAAAAACGGCAAGTCGTATTTAGGAATTGTTGGCGCGGTGCATACGTTTAATGATTCGCCTTTGATAACCGACGATGTAAATACCTATACGGTGGTGATCCCGGCGGGTGGATTTGAGTATATTTACAATTGAGCATGAGTGGACCCGGAATTACCCCGGTTACACTGGTGAGATGGGCTTAACGAGAAGGGTAGTTATTCGATTGCAAGTCGGGATTACGCCAACGTAATAACGGTAATTTCGGGATATATACCCATTCTTCCGGGGTATCCGAGGTATCCAAATCCGCGATTTACGTATAAATGCTGGTCGTTTTCGGTGTAAAGATCCAACCATTCTTTATATACGTATTTTACTGGACTCCAGCGATAGAATTTGCTGTCGATTCCGAACTGCATGCCGTGGGTATGACCCGCAAATGTGGCGGCGATATCCGTTTGTTTTCCAACCACTTGTTTCCGCCAATGAGAAGGGTCGTGGCTTAACAGCAATTTCACTGAATCCTGAGGGGCGTTGTACAGCGCTTTTTTGAGGTCGCCATATTTGGGGAAATTGGCTTTTGCGCTCCAGTTTTGTATACCTACGATGCAAAGTTTTTCGCCGTCCTTTTCAATCACGCGATGTTCATCCATGAGGATATCCCATCCCATCGTTTTGTGATGACTGATGAGGTCGGCCAGGTTTTTTTCTTTTGCTTGGGGGGTTGGCCACGCGACATAATCTCCGTAGTCGTGGTTTCCGAGGGTGGAGAAGACTCCTAGCGGTGCAGTGATTTGTCCAAAAAGGTCCATCCAAGGAACAATTTCATCGGAGCGATCATTTACCAAATCTCCCGTGAAGAATACCATATCGGCTTTTTGCTCATTCACCAATTTGATGCCTCGGGCAACAGCTTCACGATCCCAAAAACTGCCTGAGTGAATATCGGACAATTGCACAATCTTTAGTCCTTGAAAAGCCTTGGGAAGACCGGCAATTTTAATCGTTTTTCTATGAACGGTATAGTTATGTGCTCCTTTAAAGATACCCCAAATGGCAGTGCCAATGAAAGCGGCTCCAATTCCCAAACCAGTGTATTGCAAAAACTTTAAACGATTGATACCACTGGGCTGGTCGGGTGCCGAAGCGATGTCGGTAAAAAAGTACTGATATATCCATCGAAACAAACGAATCAAATCGTCGATGAGTAGGAAAAAGACCCAGAAAATTTTGGCGATGACGATGGCAAAAACAACGGCAGAAATCAATTTTGTAGCCGCCGGGGGCAACATGACAAATTGGAATCGAATGAGTACAAAAAATACAAAAACAGCGCATCCATAACCCCAATAGCTCCATTTCAGCACGTTTTTGGCCTTGGCGCTCCATTGCGGAGTGATGGTCTTGATGCCTTGCCAAACATAGGTGTCAATTGCTAAAAAGAAGAGCGTAAAAAATAGGAAACCGATGATTTGTTGTTTGAACATTTGTGTTGTTTGGCGTATTTGACCGCAAAGATAGATTGAATAACAAAAGATATGCGTTAATGTTCGACAAAGACGACTTCGAAGCCGTTGAATTGGGCGGAAAATCAGGAGATTTTTTGTAGGTTTGAGCCATGCGTATTTTTGGAATTCGGGTATTGTCTGAAGTTGCTCATAGCAAATTTGTTAACGGATTGATATGTCTGTCATTATGTTGCACTTCGGTGTTGTTAAATGCCCAGAAGAAAGGGGCTGCGGCGGGTCCAATTCCGACGGTTCCGCAGGGGTTAACGGAGGTGATGGATTTTATACCCAAGCGCAATTTGGGTCCCGGTGCAATGAGCGGTCGTGTTACTGCTTTGGCGATGCCCAGAAAAGGGGCTTTGGAGTCGGTGAATCGCAATGTAATCTACGCGGGAACAGCCAGCGGTGGGGTTTGGAAAAGCGTGAATGGAGGGATCGCTTGGTCGCCCATTTTCGACGAAATGGATGTTCAGAGCATTGGATCTGTAGCGGTGGATCCCCAGAATCCGAGTGTAGTTTATGTGGGAACGGGTGAAGGCAATCCAAGAAACAGTCACAACAGCGGCAAAGGAATTTATAAGAGTTTGGATGGCGGAAAGACCTGGAAATGCATTGGTTTGGAAGCCACAAAAACGATTTATCGCATCGTAATTAATCCTAAAAATCCTGCCCAACTTTGGGTGGCGGCGATGGGTTCTGTGTGGGGCGGAAATAAAGAGCGTGGCGTTTATAAAAGTGACGATGGCGGAAGCACTTGGAAACAGGTGTTGTATATCAATTTGACCACTGGATGTGCGGAGTTGGTCATTGACCCGATGAATCCTCTGAAATTGTATGCGTCGATGTGGGATTACGAGCGCAAGCCTTGGACATTCCGCAGTGGTGGGCCTGGAAGTGGTTTATATATCAGCTTGGATGGGGGAAATACTTGGAAGCGATCTACGGAGAAATCGGGATTGCCAAAGGGCGAATTGGGGCGGATTGGATTGGCGGTGGCTGCATCAAAACCGGATCGCGTTTACGCATTGGTAGAATCGGCGGAGACTGGGGTGTATCGCAGCGATGATGGCGGATTGAATTGGAGTAAAATCAGTACGGAGGCAAATGCGGGAAACCGACCGTTTTATTATTCAGAATTGTATGTTGATCCGTCTAATGAGAATCGAGTGTATAGCATTTGGAGTCAGATCACCCGCAGCGAAGACGGTGGAAAACACTGGGATGTATTGGCCGATTGGGGTCATATCCACCCGGATCACCATGCCTTTTTTGTGCATCCAGACGACCCAAAATACATCATCAATGGAAACGATGGGGGTTTAAATATCTCTTACGATGGCGGTGAAACGTGGCGTTATGCGGAGAATATTCCGGTGGGTCAGTTTTATCATGTTGACGTGGACAATCAGGAGCCATACAACGTTTACGGTGGATTGCAGGACAACGGTAGCTGGGTAGGCCCTGCGTATCATTGGATTGATGGCGGGATAAAGAATAGCGAATGGCAAGAGGTTTTGTTTGGCGATGGATTTGATGTCGCTCCGATTCCTGGAAAACCGGGTGAGGGCTATGCGATGTATCAAGGGGGCAATGTATATCATTACGATTTGAACAAGCATCGCAATACATTTATTAAGCCGCAGCATCCTGAGGGTTTGCATTTGCGGTACAATTGGAATGCGGCGATGGCGATAGATCCTTTTGATGCCAATGCATTGTATTTTGGAAG
>CANIZU010000201.1 GCA_947472115.1 Flavobacteriales bacterium
CTGATATCTGATCGATGACTGTGCCATCTTTTGCCTCCCAAGAACGCCACTGTTTGCCATAAACTGGACCCAAATTTCCGTTCTCGTCAGCCCACTCATCCCAAATACTTACGCCATTTTCTTTGAGGTAGGCCGTATTTGTCTCACCCTTTAAAAACCAAAGCAATTCGTAAATAATACTCTTAAGGTGAACCTTCTTGGTGGTAATCAGCGGAAAACCCTTTTGCAAATCAAAGCGCAACTGACCCCCAAAAACACTCACTGTACCTGTGCCGGTGCGATCTGTCTTTCGGTCGCCATGTGCCAAAACATGTCGCAAAAAGTCTTCATAAACAAAGCCCGATTGTGTATTCATTTAACTTCACAATGATAAACATTTTTACAGCCAAACTCCTCATTAAAAGGGAAAAATCGTGTAAGTTTGCAGTCCAATAAGATTATGGCAGAAGTTGTTAGATTACCCAAGATGAGCGACACCATGACAGAAGGTGTCATCGTTAAGTGGAACTACAAAGTAGGTGACTCCGTGAAAAGCGGTGATATTTTGGCAGAAGTGGAGACCGATAAGGCCACCATGGACATGGAAGTGTATGCCAAAGGAACCCTGCTTCACTTGGCGTTGCAAGAAGGTGAGGCTGCTCCCGTTGATGGCATTATCGCTGTTGTAGGTGCCCCTGGTGAAGATTTTTCGTCTTTGCTTTCCGCAGCAACTGTGACCGCTGCTCCCGCGCCCGCTGCACCTGCTGCACCCGCTGCACCAACACCCGCCGCTGCGCCTGTCATAGTAGCTGAGCCCATCGCACAGCCTGTTTCTGCAACGGTTGCTGAATCAGCAGCAGAAGGAAGCACTGATAGCGATGAACGCTTGAAAGCAAGTCCGCTCGCAAAGAAATTGGCTCAGGACAAAGGGATCGACATACATCAGGTAAACGGTTCTGGCGAAAACGGTAGAATCGTTAAGAAGGATATTGAGAATTTCACACCCGCTGCTGCCAAACCAGCCCCTGCATCAACCGCCGTTACCAATACCACTGCTGTCGTTTCCGGGACCGAAGGCTTCCACGAAGTAAACGTTTCGCAAATGCGCAAAACCATTGCCGCGAGATTGGGTGAAAGCAAATTCTCAGCACCCCACTTCTATCTTACCTTGGAAATCAACATGGACAAAGCCACTGTTGCCCGCGAGCAAATGAATACCATTAGCGATGTCAAGATTTCGATGAACGATTTGGTAATCAAAGCCTCAGCCGCTGCCTTGCGAAAAAATCCAAACATCAATTCCAGCTGGTTGGGAACCAAAATTAGATACAATCACCACATTCACATCGGCGTTGCTATGGCCGTTGAAGATGGTTTGTTGGTACCTGTTGTGCGCTTTGCCGACAATAAATCGTTGAGTCAGATCAGTTCTGAGGTAAAAGAGTACGGTAAAAAAGCCAAAGAAAAGAAATTACAACCCCAAGATTGGAGTGGCAATACATTTACTATTAGTAACTTAGGCATGTTTGGCATCGACGAATTTACTGCCATCATCAATCCTCCAGACGCTTGTATCCTCGCTGTTGGAACGGTAAAAGATACGGTAGGTGTTGTAAACGGTGAAATCAAACCAGTGAAAACAATGAAAGTCACTTTGAGTTGCGACCACCGCGTTGTGGATGGAGCCATGGGCGCTCAATTCCTCAAAACGCTGAAAGAATATTTAGAAGAACCCTATCGATTATTGGTATAAACGAAAAGGGTTGCTTTAGCAGCCCTTTTTTATGCGCTATGTTAATTAAATTCAACAATATAAAAGACCTCTCCGATGCCCGTTATGCTGCGGCAGCGATGGCTGAGTGGATCGGATTCTCCGTGGGAGAATTACCCATTCAGCAAGTGCAAGAAATCATCGGTTGGTGCGCTGGACCAAAAATCACCCTCGAAGTAAGCACGCCTGAAACACTAGAAACGGTTCAAAGTTGGTGCACCCTGTTGCCGGTGGAAGCGATTGAATGTGCTCAAAACGATGTAAATTTTTGGAAACAACATCTATCGGCCGAATATCAGTATATCGTTCAAACATCAGACATCCAATCCATTGCCCTAGGCGATCCCAACGTTACAATCAACAAAGTAAACCCCACCGAACAAAGCGCATCGGATATCAAAGCATCAAACCTCGAAGCCATCTCCTTGGATTGTGAAAAAGAAATGGTGGTGGGAATGAAAAATTACGACCTTTGGAATGACCTATTAGAAACATTAGAAATTTGGTAATCATGAAATATACTCTTCCATTTGCCCTTGGCCTTGTTGCCACCCTAAGTATTGCTGCCTGCTCAAACAGCCCAGAAGGAGCCTTTGATGCGAGCGAAAAAACCAGCCAAGATTCTATCGATAGTTTGGATCAAGCCGCTATGTTCGATGACTTATATAAAGACACTTTAAACCGCGATACAGCAAAAGGAAAACCTGGCGATGTAACCACGGAAACTCTGCCAAAAACACCCATCGAAAGCACCCCTGTTCAAATGCATCAACCATGAAAATCGCTGTAGTGGGTGCCACCGGATTGGTGGGTACGAAAATGTTACAAATTCTGGAGGAAAGGAATTTTCCTGTAACAGAACTTTTACCTGCTGCATCAGCCAATAGCATTGGAAAAAGCATCACTTTCATGGGAAAGTCGATTCCCGTGATTACTCTAGACCAAGCCGTTGCCGCCAAACCCGATATCGCATTGTTTAGCGCCGGCGGTAGTGTTAGCTTGGAATGGGCACCAAAATTTGCGGCCAATGGAACCGTGGTCATCGACAATTCTAGTGCTTGGCGCATGGACCCAAACGTACCTTTGGTGGTTCCTGAGGTAAACCCAGATGCCATTTTGCCATCGCACAAAATCATTGCAAACCCCAATTGCTCTACCATTCAAATGGTGGTCGCACTGCAACCTTTACATCAAAAATTTCACCTAAAAAGGGTTGTCGTGAGCACTTATCAAAGCGTTACAGGTACAGGTCAGAAAGCGGTTCAGCAGATGTTCGATGAGCGGGCAGGAAACACGGCAGAACGGGTATATCCGCATCCAATCGATTTAAATGCGCTGCCTCATATTGATGTTTTTATGGCCGATGGTTACACCAAAGAAGAATGGAAAATGATGGTAGAAACCCGCAAAATCATGGGACTGCCGGAACTAAAAATCACTGCCACAACCGTGAGAATTCCTACGGTAGGCGGACATTCCGAGAGCATTAATGCAAGTTTTGAAAATGCCCTAACGGTGCGCGAAATCAAAGAAATTTTAAGCGATGCTCCAGGTGTTACCTTGCAAGACAATCCAGAAAAATTTGAATATCCGATGCCATTGAACAGCCACGACAAA
>CANIZU010000202.1 GCA_947472115.1 Flavobacteriales bacterium
GTAAAACTTGCTGCCAATACTGACCAAAGAAGAGCATATCGCGCAATAAAATCATACAAGCATCTGTCCCTTCGGGTTCACCAGGATGGATGTTGTTGTTTATTAGCACTTTTACAAGGGGAGTGGCTTGCACTTTAGGACCAGCTTCAAGGCCCACATCTCCGTTACCAAATCGGTCCATTCTATCCATGGCGGTACCATTGAGTTTGAGAACATAAATATCCTTTCCAACATCACCAAGTCCGATAGATTGCAGTGAGCAATAGGCGGGAAAGGTAGCGGCGAGTTGCTTGTACCAGGCCACACATTCAAAATAATTGGCGGTACCTTGTCCTTTTGATTTCTCGAAGGGGGTTAAAAGGGAATCGAAAGATTTTTGCATTTCAAGGCTCAGGGCTTTGCCCTGAGCCTTGCGCGCGCCTTCGGCGCGCATCATCGCCCCACTCAAACCCAATGTACCAAACTCGTCCTTCGCGATAAATTCATATTCCCCAGAAACAAGCATCTTGCCCGGTTCCTGTGGTTGTTTCAATTTTTTAACCTGCGCCGATAACACACCACTTAAACCAAAACAAAACCATAACGACCAAACTGTAAATCTCATCCCCTTTATCATTATCTGATCCGATCCATACTGCGAACCAAACGCTCGTCCTTTCTGATATTCAAAACAGAAAGAGCCGCATATAAAATGAAAAAATGAGGCCATAAAAAATGAATTCCAAACTGACCAGTATAGTTTTCATGTGCCCACGACATTAGAAAATATCTCAAATACAAAACTCCAACAGCCAAAATCGAAAAACCCAATGTTAACCATGCCGCCTTCAATTGCAACTTGCGATTCCTAAATAAAAAAACCGTAGCCAATCCCGAAATCATCATCACAACCGTAAAAAATGCCGTTAACAAATCGGGTGTATACATTGTGTTCGCATCCGTAATAACCCCAGAATAACTATGCCAAAACATCAAAACATTTGAATTGCTATTGTCGTTCGCAATAAACCAAGCATACACAGGATCCTGCCATAGGTTCACATAGCCGATAACGATAACTAAAATTAAAAAGATTGTTTGAATGCGCTGAATCATGAATTCAAACCTACCTAAAATTTGGCAATCTTCAATCCAAAAATATACCTATTATTTCACAATTTCTGAGCAACTATACCGCCGAAATCACAATGCGCATCGTTGTGTGTTCAAACGGAACGCTCGATTTGACGTAAATATTGCCGCGATGATAATCCGTAATGATTCGCTTTGCCAACGACAAACCCAAGCCCCAACCGCGCTTCTTAGTGGTAAATCCAGGCTTGAAAATGGACTTCATCTGATCCCGTGAAACACCCTTGCCATTGTCGGTAATATCCACAACCGCCTTATTTTTGATCAATTTCACGCTGCACTTCAACACCCCTTCACCCTCCATCGCATCGATGCTGTTTTTAATCAAATTCTCTATCACCCAATGAAATAAATTCCGATTGATCCTACACAACACATCCGACTTCCAAAATTCGGATTCAAAAACAACGCCCTTGCCCGATCTGTTTTTCATGTATTCGATAGCCTCAAACATCACCTCATTCAAATTCAAAGTTTCCAAAACCGGATCCGATCCAATCTTAGAAAAACGCTCCGTAATTATATTCAACCGATCAATATCCTTCCGCATCTCCATTGGAGCCCCTTCCGGCAAATCCCCCAATTCCATCACCTGCACCCAACCCATCAAACTAGAAATCGGCGTTCCCAATTGATGCGCCGTCTCCTTGGCCAAACCAACCCAAACCTTATCTTGCTCAGAACGAGTGGAGTAGGAAAATGCCACATAGGATACAAACATAAACAAGGCAACAATCCCCAAAACAACGTAAGGATAATACTGTAACTGCGTTAGGACCGTACTGCTACCATAATATACCTTAAAATCTACATTCTTATCCACCGGAACAACGATGGCTTCATTCTCTATTTTAAATTCTTCCAACTTCGCAATCAAATACTGTTCTACACGCTTCCTTCCGCTAGTATCGATATTCACAAACTCTAGAATCCCTCCTTTGTCGTCCACAAGAATTGCTGGAATCGTTGTATTAGACTGCACAACGCGCAACTGAAATCCCAAGTCACCGTCGCTATTTGGATCAGTTAGTATACTCTCCGCCTCAGCCCACATTTCCATTTTCTTCTTTTCCTCACCGGCAATTTTCACCACCAATCTCTGACTCAAATACAGAGTTATGATACTAATAATCAGTGCCAATAACATCAAAATAACCTTGATGAATCGCCTTGATTCGTAAAAATTAACCATGCCCCGCTTTTTCATCTAAGAAATAGTACCTGTTTCAAAAACACAAGAAACCAAAATCCGCAAATCATCCATCACAGAATAATCCCGCGCGTAATTCATCACAGCATCCAATTCGAATTCTGTACCCTGAAACTGTTGTGCCACCTCAAACACCGGCGATGCCAATGTAGGCAAACTACCCGTGGCTCCATTGCGCTGATATCCCACCCAAGTATTTCGACCAATCAAAACAGAAAATAAGTAATTCAAACACTTTCTACCACCTGAGAAACAAAGCAGCAGAGGGAACAAGGGCAACATAATCAAAGAAATTAATACATCAAATACCCTCTTATTTCGCAAATGATGAACCTGAGCCAAATGGTAATTCACTTCCAAAGTAAACAGCTCCCCAGGTAAATTTTTTGAGTCTGAACCAATGATCGTCTCTCCCTTTTCCGGTGCTATTTTCACTTGGACGGGTTTGGATTGAAAATCGTTCATGTGCGACATAATCCGCGCTGATGAAACGTCCTTACCGCTAAAAATGACCAAATCAGGTCGATAAATCTCCAATACCTCAGACATCTGCTCCAAATGTCCAATAAAACCTGGCTGCCTAACCTCACTCGCCGAAACCCATCCCAATACTTCGTGGTTCACTCTACCTCTTTTTAGTAAGTTTTCAATGCGATGATTCTCTGATTCACCACCAACCAAAATCACCTTCCTCCGACCTCCGTGATCAAATCGAACATCCCCAATTTTAAGGGATTGAGCAATGCCTCTCGATAAAAATACCGCTCCCACAGCCCAAGCTGAGCCCAAAGCCAATATCGCCCTAGAAAATTGAAGGTCCTTGGGGAGAAAAGCATACATTGCAAATAGCGCAAAGGATCCAACCAATGTGCCCCTAAATAATCTTCTTGCCACAAAAGGCTTGTCGTATCCGCCCCAGAGATAAACCGAAGCCATTACCAAACCAATGTAGATAGGAATATGAACGGAAAAGAATTCCGATGGATAATACCCCCGAACAAACTTGTGATACA
>CANIZU010000203.1 GCA_947472115.1 Flavobacteriales bacterium
AATTTGAAGCCAAAATGGGAGAGGGGTATCAATTTGATGCCGCAAAATCTCAACGTAAGAAATTGGTGATCGAAGGGTATAAGTCGCCCATTCACGATTTTGCCATCAATAACAATCAGACCGGTGCCGACATGAAAGATACGTTTTTAGATGCTGAAGGGTATCAACTGGTATATGTCGCTCCCTACATCGATCAAGCCTACACTGGAGCAATGGATGATTTGCGTGCCTTGTTTACGTGGGGAAATGCGAATGGCGTGAGAATTTATCCCTTAACGGCATCATCGGATCAACCTGCGGGAGAGTTTGCGAAAGCAAATAAGTTGCCTGTGACGTTTTATTCGGCCGATCAAAAGATGCTAATGACGATGGCGAGGTACAATCCAACGGTGTTCTTCCTAAAAGGCGCACAGATCTTGGGTAAGTGGAGCGGAAGGGATTTGCCAGATACGGAGGACTTAGAGGAGTTGAAGCAGGCCGCCGAAAAATTGGAAGCCCAGAAATAAGAATTTCTTTTGTTCTATCCTTGGACAGGGGATAAATCGGGATGGAAATTGGTTAAAGGCTAAAATTGGATACAAACATGAAATCTATCGCTAAGAAAATTGCATTCTTATTTTCGGTGTTGTTGGGATTGGTGTTATTCATCTTTGTGTTGTTTCAGGCGATGCCAAATGCGGAGGAAATGCTCACGTCCCAGAGGGCTGATGCGAAGACGAAAGCCGCCATTGTTGCCGAGTTGGGTTTGGATGAACCGTTGGGTAAACAAGCACTTTATTATATCAACGATTTATCGCCCCTTTCCTTTTACGATAGCAGTTCCAAGAAATTGTCGATGCTTACCGGTTTTGGTTTGAGCAAGGGCAAAACACAGTGTTGGGTCAAATTGCCTTACCTACGGACATCGTTTCAGAGCAAGCAGCCGGTGGGTGGAATGTTGTTTCAGGCGTTTATTGGAACGATGGTCTTGGCGATTGCTGCCATGTTGCTTGCGTTGGCGATTGGAATTCCTTTGGGGGTTTTGGCGGCGATGCGACAGGGGAAATGGGTGGATCATATCATAGTTGGATCTTCCGCAATAGGGATTTCGATGCCTAGCTTTTTCTCGGCGATGTTGTTTTCGTGGCTGTTTGGATTTGTGTGGCATGAATATACGGGTTTGCCGATGACAGGTAGTTTGTGGGAAATCGACGAAATGGGTGAAAGTCGCACCTTGATGTGGTCGAATATGATTTTGCCAGCCTTGGCTTTGGGTATTAGGCCATTGGCGGTTTTTATCCAACTGACAAGAAATACCATGGTTGAGATGCTTGCCCAAGATTTTGTACGGTCGGCCAAAGCAAAAGGATTGTCAACCTGGCAGGCAACTTGGAAACACGCGTTACCAAATGCGTTGAATCCGCTAATTACGAGTGTGGGCGGGTGGTTTAGCAGTTTGTTGGCGGGATCCTTCTTTACAGAATATATTTTCCAATGGCGGGGTTTGGGGAAGGTGACGATTGAAGCATTGCAACAATCCGACTTTCCGGTGGTGATGGGGGCAGTTTTATTCACAGCGTGTGTGTTCTTTATTCTGCATACGATTACAGAACTGTTGTATGTTTGGATTGACCCTCGCGTGAGATATGAATAAACTTTACTTAGTTGGATTGCCGGCATCAGGAAAAACGACAACCGCAAAATGGTTGGCCAACAAATTGGGTTGGACCTTTGTGGATTTGGATCAGATGATCGAATCTCAATTGGGGATGAGCATTTCGGGGATTTTCGAAACCCATGGTGAGGAGTTTTTTAGGGAAACAGAGGCAAAGTGTTTGCGCGATACCCTTCGCTTGGAGCATGTAGTTGTAGGCTGTGGAGGGGGTACAGCAGCGTATCACGGCAACATGGATTGGATGAAAATTCATGGGCTTACGCTCTTTTTGAACACTTCTCTTGAGGTTTTAGTGGGTCGCATCGGTGCTGAATTGGCCCAACGCCCTATGTTTTCGGGGAAAAACGAGTCGGAAATCCTTAATAAATTATCACAAATTGCAGAAAATCGCAGTATTTACTACAGTTCTGCTAAAATAGTGTGGAATAGAAGTGAGCCAAACGACATGTTGTATCGTGTTGTTAATCAGATGATTGCGTAAAAACGGGCTCCGTTTTTTTTCAAATTGTTAATTTCTCGTGTAAAAGTTCATTGTACATGTGTATTCACTGCACTTGACAAACTAAATCCCTTGTTTACTTTTGGAACATTAACAAAAACTAAAATCATATAAAATGAACAAATCAGATTTAATTGGAAGAATGGCTGGCGATGCTGGCATTACCAAAGCTCAAGCTGCTTCTGCATTGAACAGCTTCACAACTGCCACTGCTGAAGCCTTGAAAAAAGGTGACAAAGTAATCTTGGTAGGATTCGGCACTTTTTCAGTAAGCGAGCGCAATGCACGTACTGGCCGTAACCCACAAACTGGTGCTGAAATTAAAATCGCTGCTAAGAAAGTTGCGAAATTTAAAGCAGGTGCTGATTTGAACGCAAACATCTAATTAGAATTACTTTCAAAAAAGAAAGCCCCCCGTTCTAAACGGGGGGCTTTCTTTTTTTATAAGCCATCGTAAATACAAAACTCATTTAACTTTGTAGCATGCACATTCATCCACGAAAAGCATTTTTACAATACCAAGCGCAGACCAGCCCCAATCCAATGGCCTTGCATGTGGTAAAAGCGGAAGGCAATTACTTGTTTGATGAAAACGGAAAACGATATCTAGATTTAATTGCGGGCATTTCGGTTTGCAATGTGGGTCATCAACACCCTTCTGTTGTAAGTGCAGTGATTGAACAAGCTCAAGCCTTTATGCATGTGATGGTATATGGGGAAACAGTACAAACGCCCCAAAGCATGTATGCTGCGGCATTGGCATCGCACTTGCCCGAATCACTTTCCTGCTGCTATTTTGTCAACTCGGGCGCTGAAGCAATCGACGGGGCGATGAAACTAGCAAAGCGCGTAACAGGTAGAACGGATTTTGTTGCTCAAAAAGATGCCTACCACGGAAGTTCTCAGGGTCCATTGAGTTTGATGAGCAATGAATACTATTCTCAAGCTTTCAGGCCCTTGTTGCCATCGGTGCATTTTGTTGATCAAAACGATATTGAGGCATTGGATTTATTGCCTTGGAATAAAATTGCGGGGGTAGTGGTGGAAACCATTCAGGCGGAAAGGGGCGTGAAATTGGCAAAACTAGAATATCTAAAGGCGTTACGACAGAAGTGCACGGATCATTGTGCTTTGCTGATATTTGATGAAATCCAAACGGGAATGGGAAGAACAGGATCTTTGTTTTC
>CANIZU010000204.1 GCA_947472115.1 Flavobacteriales bacterium
AACGGCATAGGCTATTCCGGTATTCGTGTCCGCGGGTCCGATGCCACTCGCACCAATATCACCATCAACGGAGTCCCCATTAACGATGCCGAAAGTCAAGGTACATTTTGGGTAAACATGCCCGACCTAAGCTCATCCATCAACACCCTGTCGCTCACCAAAGGGGCTGGGCTTTCAACCCATGGTGCGGGCGCCTTCGGCGCCACGCTGGCCATCGGAACAGAAGGAAATAGCCAGGAGCCTTATTATCAGATCGACCAAAGTCTAGGTAGTTACGGCACGCTCAAAACCACCCTCAAAGGAGCATCAAAACCCATCAAACTATCGAACAAAGAAACCCTTTACATCAACGCCCGACTCAGTGAAATCATGTCAAATGGATTCGTTGATCGCGCAACCTCCAATCTCGTAGGCTATCAAACATCCATCGCTTATGAGAAAAAATCTCAAAAACCACGGCCCCAACCTACAACCCAATCCGGCACGGAGCAACTTTCTGAGAGCGATAAAAAACCCAAAAAACTCAATACCAACACCACCCAAATCAAATTCTTAGCCTTCGGCGGACGTGAAACAACATACCAATCCTGGTGGGGCGTGCCCATCGAAAAGTACAACATGGGCGAAAACGCGGATTCCACCAACCGCGCAGCACTCCAAAATCATTATCTGCGAAATAGCGGTTTCATGGGTAAAACCTACCGCAATGGCATCGATAGCGCCAACCTATTCAATTCCAACCCCAACAAATACAATTATTACACCTACAAAAACGAGGTCGATAACTACCAACAACACCACCAACACCTATACCTCACGCACAATTACACGAGCAAAAAGAACAACCAAAAACAAGTGGCAGCAACCGTTTACCACACGTTTGGTACCGGCTATTTTGAGCAATTTCGTTATGGCGATGCGTTTTCAAAATACAATATCCGTCCCATCCGAATGGCCGGCGACACCAATCTTACCGTGCTGTTGAGCGCTTCCGATTTGGTTCGCAGACGATGGCTAAGCAACAACCTCATTGGCGTAAATCTGCATCATTCCATTTACATGGGCAAAGACTGGTGGATTTTTGGACTGGGCGCCAACCAATATTACGGCAATCATTTTGGACAAGTAACCCAAATTCTGGCGTTGCCAAACCCCTCTTTGTTCAAAACACATGAATACTATCGCGCCATCGGAAATAAATCGGATGTGAACGCATTCGTGAAATACAATCATAGGTTGGCCTTTGGACGAAACGATAAAACCCGGGGTAGTTTTTTTGCCGACATGCAATTGCGAAAAGTAAATCACGTGGGGAGCGGGACCGACAACGATCTGCGGAACATCGACTTTAAAGGAAATTTCTTGTTTTTCAATCCCAAAGCGGGGTTCCAATTGCAACATGCAACCCACCATCACATTACAGGATATATTGGCGTGGCTCACCGCGAACCTGCCCGCTCGGATTTCACCGACAACCCCAATGGCGCAGTTCCTCGACCCGAACGCATGATCAATGGCGAATTGTCTTACCTCTCCAATTTCCCATCGTTGCCAACCTTAAATGGTAAAAGTCAGGACAACCACATCCGCATCAATGCATATTACATGCACTACAAAGACCAACTCGTGTTAACCGGAACAGTAAACGATGTCGGCACGCCTTTGCGCAAAAACGTGGATTTGAGTTACCGTCGCGGTGTAGAATTCGAAGGTCAGTATGTGTTGTGGCAGAAAGATGTTTCCGTAGCCAATCACAGCCATTTCGACCGCCATTTTGTTCATTTGATTGGCAATTTATCGCTGAGTCAGAACATCATCCCCAACTCCAAGGTCACTTGGCAAGATTACGGCACGGGAATCCCTGTTGATACAATTTACATGAATGCCCCTATTGCCTATTCACCGAATATGGTAGCGGCTTTGGGCATAGAATCCCAGTTCAAAAAATGGAATGTGATGTGGTTAAGCAAGTGGGTTGGACGTCAATTTTTGGATAACACTGGCGATGTATCTCGCAGTTTGAATGCTTACAAATTCAGCGAGTTCACGGTGAATTACACGCACAAATTCCGGGGCGGTACTTCATTGGCACTCAAAGCGCAGTGCATCAATGTATTCTCTACGCGATATACCAGCAATGGCTACACTTACGGTTACATGTACGGATCCAGAGACATCACCCAGGAGGTTTTCGTCTTCCCGCAGGCCCCCCGCAACTTCTTGGTTGGCCTCACTTGGCGATTTGCGAAGGGGTAAATGGCTGCTCGCCACAACTAACTAAGTTGATTCGATTGAAAAATTGAATCCTAGTTTTTCAACTGTTCAAAGATCAATTCCAATTTTTTATTTGCACTTACTTCATATTGAGTGGCCGCAATGATCCGATTCATGTTCTCTTTTCGCTCTGCTGTCAAAGGATGTGTGCTGATGATTTTAGGAATTGAAATTTTGCTTTCTTTTTCTAGTTGCTCGAACAAATGAACCATCCCATTGGGATTGATCTTGTTATCCATTAAAATTTTCAAACCCTGTTCATCCGCTTCTTGTTCAAACGCGCGAGAATACGACAGGGAATGAAGTTGCTGTGCGTTTTCTGCCAATACCGCCATTACACCATTGACATCACTAAACAATAATGAAACCACCATGTAACCGGCAAGATTTCTACATAGCATTTTGATAGAATGTCGCTGATTCACATGTGATGCTTCATGTCCTAGCAATGCCGCGAGTTCATTAGAACTTTTCATGTCATTCAAAACCCCTGAAAACACTACAATTTGACCGCTGGGCACTGCAAAAGCGTTTACCTCTGATGAATTTACAACCAAAAACTTTAGTGGCTTCTCGTTTTTCAAATTCATTTCAGAAGCAAACTGTTCAAGGTGTTTTGACTTCGTTGTGTCTATATCGTTTTCCCTCAGAAAAGCATCCATAAACACGTCGCCTATTTCTTTATCAACACTTACAGGCAACAAAGCAGCTGATTTTTCGGCAACAGGAGGCAAAACATAAAAATAGGCAACCACAATTAAACCAAGTAAACCCACTGCGATGGCACTAATCTTCAAAAAGCCAAGCGATAATAAGCGTGTATGAATATCAATTCGCTTATTTCGTTTCATTGCGACATAAAACTCCTCAATAAACGCGCTATCGTCAATTTTCAATATCGCACCCGAAAAATTCCTATTTCGCACTTCTATCAAACTCCCAAAACGTTCAAATTGTAAGTCTTCCAATTGCCAAACAATTGAAATTCCCCCGACAATCCGCAACTCCAATTCACTAATCGTGTTATGAAACACAACTGTAATTTGCTGGGAGACAGCTGAT
>CANIZU010000205.1 GCA_947472115.1 Flavobacteriales bacterium
GTTCTGCAAAATCCCCCATATCCCCCGTTTGGTTTTCCTATATTTTTATAGGTATCTTGCGTTTTCAATACTAAGTGTATGTTTGACACCAATACAAGAACCATCTTTCGCAATTGCATCATCGCTATCTGTTGCCTGCTAAGCACAGCTCTAACCGCCTCAGCTAGCATCGCACTCAACGCCTCAACTGGCATCGCGCCAAAAAACCCTTACGTCAAGAAGTTCCACGATACCCAATGGCAGAAAAATGCTGTGATTTATGAGGTCAATGTTCGACAGTTCAATCAGGATGGAACGTTTCGATCTTTTGCCCCTGAAATTCCTCGCATCAAAAGTCTCGGCGCCGATGTCCTTTGGTTTATGCCCATTTATCCCATCGGCGAGTTAAATCGCAAAGGAGGGTTGGGTAGTTATTACAGCATCAAAGACTATCGGGGCATTAATCCTGAATTTGGCAATCTAAACGACTTTAAAATGGTGGTTCAATTTGCCCATGCAAACGGAATGAAAGTGATTCTGGATTGGGTTGGAAATCACACGGCTTGGGATCATCCTTGGATAAAAGCCCACCCCGATTGGTACGTCCACGACTCAACCGGAAAAATCGTAACGCCCTGGGATTGGACCGATGTGGCGCAATTGAACTTTAAGAACCCCGAACTCAGAAAAGCCATGATTGCCGAAATGCAATATTGGGTGGATGAATGCGATATTGATGGTTTTCGCTGCGATGTCGCCTTTTTGGTCCCAAAAGACTTCTGGGAAGAAGCCCGCGTAGCCATAGAAAAACGAAAAATGATGTTTATGCTTGCCGAAATGGAGCTGAATACGGATGTCGACAAAAACCCTGCCTCCTACTGCAACAAAGCATTTGACGCCTATTACGGATGGAGTCTTCATGGGGCATCCGCCGATTGCGCAAAAGGAAAAATAACAGGGAAAGAATTTATCGCCAAAGCCACTGAATCCCGCGCGAAATGGCCAGCCAAATCGATGATGATGAGCTTCTTAACCAATCACGATGAAAATACTTGGAATGGAACCGTTGAAGAAAAATATGGCGACAAATGGCAGGTTTTCAGTGTGCTGAACTACACACTTCCAGGCAGTTTTCCATTGATTTATAATGGTGAAGAAGCCAACAATACCAAGCGATTAAAGTTCTTTGAAAAAGATCCGATTACCACTTGGAACGATACGCTACGCTATGATTGGTATCGAAAAATGAATGCCCTCAAACACACGCAACCCGCCCTCGCCAATGGCAGTTGGGGTGCAGATGCCGAAGTGCTAAAGGTAACAGGCGGCAATGAAAACGTGTACGCTTTTCGCAGAACCAATCTCAGAACCAAAAATGGGAAATCGGTAACAGTGATCGTGAACTTAGATAGCACACAACAGTGGATCCAAGCCATTGGCGATCGCGTTTTAGATGGCACGGAAGCTACCTATGTGGCCTCGCCCACAAATATCAAGCACCTCGGTCTTGGTAGACCCATTGGGCCTTGGGGTTATGTAGTGATTGTCGATTAAACCAAAATTCTGGACGAGAATAAATATAACAACATTGCAATATTACATTTATAAAAAACTTAATACAATATACAATTGAGCACCAAAAAACTCTCTTTCTGGCAAATTTGGAACATGAGCTTCGGCTTTTTAGGCATCCAATTTGGCTTCGCCTTGCAAGGCGGATACATGTCGCGCATCTTCCAAACCCTCGGCGCCACCGAAGACAGCATCCCTATGTTATGGATCGCTGCGCCCCTCACAGGATTGATTGTGCAGCCCATCATCGGATATTTGAGCGATCGGACTTGGCATCCTAAGTTGGGACGACGCAGACCGTATTTCTTGGTGGGTGCAATACTGAGTTCATTGGCCTTGTTCTTCGTGCCCTATTCAAGCACCCTGTGGATGGCAGCCGGATTCCTTTGGATCATGGACGCATCGATCAACATTTCGATGGAACCATTCCGCGCCCTCGTGGCCGATAAACTACCCGATTCTCAGCGTTCCTACGGTTTTGTCGTTCAGACACTCATCATCGGCGTAGGCACATGGGTCGCATCGAATTTGCCATGGTTTATGAGCTATTTGGGGGTATCAAACGAAGCACCGGAAGGACATATTCCGCCCTCTGTTTTGTGGTCATTTGCCATCGGCGCCATCGTCTTCATGATTTCCATTCTTTGGTCGATTTTTACCACCACCGAAGAACCACCTGCCGACCTAGAAGCTTTCCGAAACGAGAATGCCGAAAGCAAAGGATTCTTTAATGGCATCGTAGAAATTGTCAAGAACTTCAAAGACATGCCCAGCATCATGTGGAAACTCGGTGTGGTGCAATTTTTTAGTTGGTTTGCCTTCTTTACGATGTGGTCTTTCGCCACGCCAGCCCTAACCGAACACGTATATCATGCAGCGATGCCGCAACATGGCGATGCAGATTTTGACGCCAAAAACCATTTATACAACCAAGCCGCCAACATCGTAGGAAGCTCTATGGGAATGTACGGTTTAAGTTCGATGGCGTTTGCGCTGTTGTTAACCCTCGTGACAGCCAAAAACGGAATCAATCGCAGACTCATACACATGCTTTCTTTGCTGGCTGGGGGTTTGGGTTTTATCCTAATGACAACCGCTCACGGTCGTTTTGAAACGAGCGATCCCGATTCCTTTGTATATATGACAAACGACGGAATTCTGAACTTGGCATTTGCCCTTATCGGTATTTCTTGGGGTAGTATTTTGTCGATGCCCTACGCCATATTATCCAGCGCCGTGAAACCCGAAAAAATGGGTATATCCATGGGCATTTTCAACATGTTCATCGTAATTCCACAAATTGTTGCAGCGTTGGGTGGTATCAATTGGGCTTACAAAACATTCCTAGGCAATGATATCATAAACACAATGGTATTGGCGGGAATCAGTCTAATTGTTGGCGCAGCGAGTACTCTGTTATTACCCAAGCAAAAGGGATAATTTACTCGGTTGACTTCTTTTTGCTCAGCAAATAAAAGACGTAACCCACGGCTGCCGTTGACAGTCCATATAAACTTTCAGTAGGCTTGTCCTGCACAAAGAAAATTGCAACCGCGCCTGTTGTTACTAAAAACAATATGGGTGTTACGGGATAGCCCCATGCACTGTAACCTTGTGGCTTGCCTTCGCGGAATCGCAAAATCATCATCCCCAATACGGTGAGCATCGTAAACAGGCTCAAGGTAAAAGCAATGTAATAAATGAGTTGCGGGAAGTCCATCGCAAACAATAAAATCAACGA
>CANIZU010000206.1 GCA_947472115.1 Flavobacteriales bacterium
ATGAGAATTAGCATTCCGAGACGACCTTTGAAAAACGATTTCATCGTATAGTAACAAAGTTAAGGAAGCCCAAGCAAAAATGACCCAATCGCCGCCATCAAACCACAATTCATTGCAAAACGAGCCCAACGCACTCATTCACGCCAGCAACCCTTACCTGCTTCAGCACGCCTACAATCCGGTGGCTTGGGAGGAATGGAGCGACCTCACCTGGCAGCGGGCCAAGGCAGAAAATAAATTGGTTTTGGTGAGCATTGGCTACAGCACCTGCCATTGGTGTCACGTAATGGAACACGAGAGTTTCGAGGACTTCGAAACCGCCGAAATCATGAATCACCATTTGATTAGCATTAAGGTGGATCGGGAGGAAAGGCCGGACATCGACATGGTGTATATGGATGCATGTCAGCTGATGACAGGCCGCGGGGGTTGGCCCTTGAACGCCATTTGTCTTCCCAACGGGCAGCCGATTTATGCGGGGACCTACTTCCCAAAATCACAGTGGCAGCAGATCATCGAGCAATTGGCGAAGGTGTATCGGGAGGAACCGGACAAGGCCCATGATTATGCGGGTAAGATTCAGCAAAAGTTGGATGCCTTGAACCGATGGGATTCGGAGAGTTCGGACCCTTTGCATCGCGCCCAACTGTTGGAACAATTCACAACCCTGGCCGAGAACTTGGACTGGGTGGATGGCGGACCCAATCGGGCGCCCAAATTCCCATTGCCCGGTCAGTACGAATACATCTTGGATTACCATCTGCTCACCGGCGATGAAAGTGCCAAAGATTTCTTGCATTTGAGCTTAATAAAAATGAGCAATGGCGGCATTTACGATACGATTCGTGGCGGTTTTTGTCGATATAGCACAGACGCCCAATGGTTTGCACCGCATTTTGAGAAGATGCTGTACGACAATGCGCAGTTGATTTCCTTGTATGCCAGGGCCTTTGCATGGAGTGATGCACCGCTGTACAAACAAATTGCAGAGGAGTGTATTCATTTTTGCGAGGAGGAACTTGGGTTGAAGGGCGGTCAAGCGTTCAAGGGTGGCCAAGCGTTGAAGGGTGGCCCCGAGCGGAGCGAGGGGCCAAATCATACCCACGCCGGCTACGGAAGCGCCCTGGATGCCGATTCAGAAGGCATGGAAGGCAAGTTTTACGTCTTTACCCGAGAAGAACTGCTCACCATCCTCAGCGAGGAGGAATTCGCCCTGGCCGAAATCCAATTCAACATCCAAAAAGATGGCAACTGGGAACATGGCTATAACATCCTGCATCAACCCCTAGCGCCGTTGCAAGTGCTAGAAAAATCAGGACTCACCGCCGCCGAGTATCATCCACGACTGCTCAGCATCAAACAAAAAATCAAACGCTACCAAGACAGCCGGATTCGTCCTAGCTTCGACGATAAAGCGATCTGCAGCTGGAATGCCCTATACCTCAAAGCCTTGGCTGATGCCGCTCTTTTCCTGCAAAACACAAACTACAGCGAGAAAGCAATAGCCCTGGCCGATTGGATGTGGTCTACATTCTGGCAGAACAATGAACTGCTGCGCATCCATCGAAATGGCATCACCAAAATCTCCGGCTTCCTAGAGGATTACGCCTGTTTCTGCGAAGGATTGCTGTCTGCCTACACCATCACAAAAAACGAAGACTACCTGGCAAAAGCGGAAATCCTAATCCAAAAATCCATCGAGCTATTTTACAACCCCCAAACCCAGCAATTGGCCTTTACACCCGATAACGGCGAGGCGCTGATTGTGAGAAAAAGCGATTTAAACGACGATGTGATTGCTTCGCCCAATTCCGTGCTGGCCCACTGCCTGTTTCAAGTGGGGACAATGACATCGAATCTGGAATATATTGAACTGTCGAAAACCCTGCTGAATCAGGTCACCAAGTCAATGATTCAAAACCCCGGCTGGTATTTCAATTGGTCGAAACTCGCGCAAGCCATCACCCTCGGCGGCTGCCACATCAAATTGGAAAACAACGCCAACAACCCAAAGGGAGAATGGACATCGGCTGAAACGCTAGAAATTGCAAAGCACTTGCCCAGTTGGACAACCATCGAATTTAATAGTGGGGCGCAGAAAAAGCAAATCGAGGTATGCGCAAATCAGACCTGCTTTGCACCGGTGGAGCACATTCAGCAAGCCCTAGAAATCGCCCTGGACAATTGTAGTTTGCAGTAATAGATGGAGGTTATTAGTACCCCATTTCAAAACTCATACCTGTAGGCCACATAGAAACCTATGCTTTTGAAACGGGAGTGATTTTCATAATTCTGCCCTTGGTAAGTAAAAGATTTAACCGGGCTCAGCAACGAATATTCTCTATTTACGCCTACTTCTAAATGTTTTATTCTGGCACCAAATCCAAACTTTGTAATGGGTAAGTATTTTCTAGTAACGTTATTCGTGGAAGCTACTGCAAAATCAGAAAATTCCGTTGGCGCATTTATATACCAACTGTAATCTTTGGTCATGCTATTACCTACCCGCTGCGAATACCCTCCTATTCCCATAAATCCGAAGGCCTCAATTATTTTTATTTTTAGGGTTTTACTCACATGAAAATCGCCACCCAACATATTACCATTTCTTGGGACCATGGGTCCGATGTATGAGCCTTGGTAATAAAATGCTGGTTTGAAAAACAAGGGATTGTAATTTCCCAATAAATCTGCGCCTAACTGAATTCCATGTCGCATTCTATATTGATACCTTAGACTTACAGGTGTACGCAATTCATCACCATTATAATAACCAACTTTTAACGACTGAGTCGGACTAATGGAAAAAGGCGTTGTGGAATTATTAGCTAATCCGAACATCGGTGTAATACTATGTCGTTTACCCGTAAATGCCTTTGGCTTACTCGCGACATCTTGTGCATTACCCGAATTAACAAAGATTAGTATCAATAGATAGAGAGCAAAACTCTTCACTACTACCTTGTTAACTATGAATGAGAATATAGTCATTAAACAAATTTATGAAACTTCAAGTTCATTTCAATAATGGACAATCTGAAATATGTATCCATGATCACAAGGGCTTAGTATTTCACATAGGATACTTCAATGAAGAAGCAGAAGGATCCAATTACTGAACGATCAATCGAGAAACACCCTCGCCTTGGGGAGTTTTTATGCGAACCAAGTAAGTTCCAGCCGACATTCCCGTTAAATCAATGGTGGATTCTGAACCGTTGTTTTTTACAACACGACCCATCAGATCCAAAACGGTA
>CANIZU010000207.1 GCA_947472115.1 Flavobacteriales bacterium
AACAACCGACATTTGTATTTTCGACGATGGAGCCATCCGTCATACCGCCATCATCCCCATTGGAGGTGATCGCATAACCAAAGATTTGCAAGAAGCCTTTGGCATCCTGAAAGACCAAGCCGAATTTGTAAAAGTGAATTACGGCAGTTGCTTCCCTACCGAAGCGATGAAAAACGAAGTCGTTGTGGTACCAGGATTACCCGGCAGAGCGCCAAAAGAAATTTCATTGTATGCCATTTCTCAGGTGATTCGTGCCCGCGTGGAAGACATCATTCAGAAGGTCGATTTTGAAATCGTGGTTTCTGGAATTCGTCATAAACTGGCCGGTGGTATCGTCTTAACCGGTGGTGGTTCATCGATGAAAGACATCACGCAGTTATTTAACTATTTCATTGGATTGGAAGTGCATATTGGTTCGCCTGGACATCGTTTGGGAAAGGCCATGATCGACGAGGTTCGCAACCCGATGTACGCCACCAGTATCGGCTTGGTGCTGAAAGGGTTTGAATTGGCAGCCAAGAGCGAAGCCATCCAATTGAATAACGAATTTATCGTAAAGCAAGAAGTACCTGTTTCTAACAACGATGGTTTCTTAGACGACGCTATCGCTGAAGTACCACAAACCGGACAGTTGGATTTTGGCAACACCCCGGAAGCCCACGACAAAAACAGCTTTGGCATCTTCGGTGGAGGCTGGTTCAACAGCAACAAAGGCATCATCAAAGACATCAAGAATTGGATGCAAGATGGCGAGGACTTCCAGGAATAATCACAACATAGCTATTTAATTGTATGATTATGACAGGATTTGAACCCGCAGTGAATAAAGTACGAGGCAACCTCATCAAGGTCATTGGTGTGGGCGGTGGCGGCAGCAATGCCGTGAACCACATGTTCCGCCATGGTATTGAAGGCGTTGACTTCTATATATGCAATACCGATTTACAGTCGCTTCATAGTAGTCCCATCCCGAACCGACTTCAGTTGGGCGCAGAGCTAACCGAAGGATTGGGTGCCGGATCTATGCCCGACATGGGTGAAAAGGCCGCTATGGAAAATATGGCACAGATTCGCCAAATCATGGAAGACAACACCAAAATGGTTTTTATCACCGCAGGAATGGGTGGTGGAACCGGAACAGGTGCTGCGCCGGTGATTGCTAAAATCGCCAAAGAATTAAATATCCTGACCGTAGGAATCGTAACCCTACCCTTTGAAGACGAAGGTCCGCAGAGGATTGGTCAAGCCCGCGAAGGTTTAGAAAAATTACGTCCGCATGTTGACGCATTGCTTACCATTTGCAATGATCGCATCGTAGATATGTATGGCGATTTAACGATTACACAAGCCTTCTCGAAAGCAGATGACATTCTGTGCACTGCAGCGCGTGGAATCGCGGAAATCATCACCAAACCCGGTCAGATCAACGTAGATTTCATGGATGTACAAACCGCCATGAGAAATAGCGGAAGGGCCATCATGGGAACGGGTATTGCAACTGGTGAGAATCGCGCTGAGAATGCAGTTCGGATGGCATTGGACAGCCCACTGCTCGACAATACAAGAATCCAAGGTGCACAGCATTTGTTGGTGAATTTCACTTACGGACATAAAGAACCGGTCATGAGTGAAATCTCAAAAGTGAAAAAATACCTACAAGAAGAGGCAGGCAATACGGCCCACTTGAAAATGGGTATTACAAAAGATGATAGCCTCGGCGACGATATCGCAATTACAGTAATCGCAACAGGATTTGAATCCCGCGACAATGTCAATGCGAATTTGTTTAGCCAACAACAAGAGATAGTGAATGCTGCTCCGGCGGCACCTGCTGCAGTGGTTCAAAATCCATATGGATTTAACGGTGGGAATCCGAATTTATCGGAGCGACCTGCATTCAATACCGGTGGATTTCAGAGTGGAAACCCCAATCTTTCAAACCCCGTTGGTTCAGGATTGGCAGGCAATAATGGAATGTCAAATAACAACGCATGGAATCAACCGCCATCAAGCAATCCATCGCAGAACACGGGAAACAACCAAGCGAATCTGTTTAGCATCCCCCAAAATCCTAGTGTGATTAATCACGTTCCTAGCAGTTTTGGAAATAGCGATAATGACGAGGACCCAATGAATCCGATTGATGTCACTCCGAAACCCTTCACCGCCGAAGATCCATTTGAAGATCCATCAGCGCAAGTTTTTCGCGACACACATTTGGAAAATGGCAGAAGTCATAGAGAAACTCTCTTAGATAGCGACATCGAAGTCCCCGCATACATGCGACGTGGAATCAATCTCGAAGCAGCCCCTCACAGCCAATCACAACTGGTGAGTAAAATCACCATTGGCGAGGAAGACCCAATGAATGCGCGCGATTTAACGGTAAAACCGAATCGCCACTTGCACGATAACGTGGATTGATAGCCAAAATAATCCAACAGCAAATGAGCCATGCCTTACGGTGTGGCTTTTTTGTTTTGAATTAAATATGGCATGGAACGATGGAGTAAAGACTTAAGTATCGCTGCGCGATCGACACTGAACCGTAATTCACCACCGCCGCATTTCTGCTCGCCTCTTGTAATTCCAATCTCTTCGATGGCTCCATTTCAATGTACGATGCGATGCCTTGAATAAGTGATTTCACATCCAACTTCTCGGCCAACCATCCTGTTTGATGATCACCTGTCGACTGAATCATTTCTGGTATACCACCTACTGCAAATGCGGCCACAGGGACCCCGCAACTCAAGCTCTCCATGATTGTGGTCGGCAAGTTCTCTTCATGCGATGTAGTCACATAAACATCGGCCTGCCAATATGCATCGCGCATTTGCTTTGCATCAGAAATAAACCCAAGTTCCGTTACCGGACAATTCAGCCCTAAATCTCCATTGGGAAGTCGATTCTCACCCACTACCAATGCCATAATATCACTAAATCCGAGCTCCACCAAGCCATTACAAATCGCTCTAAACTCCGCAAAACCTTTTGCCGGATTGCCCAAATTTGCCGCCGCAAACATGAGAACAAAGGGAGATGCCAAACGTATAATGGCTGATTGCCCAACATTCTCCGGACTATTCACTAATTTCAAATCAAGCGGTTTAAAATAGTCTGTATCTATGGGATTGGGGATCACTTTAATTTCCGGCATTACACCCGCATCCCCAATTCCAATTAAATCCTT
>CANIZU010000208.1 GCA_947472115.1 Flavobacteriales bacterium
GACATATTAAATGATCCCTGCGTTTGAATAATCCCTGTTTTTTGCTGAACAACAACCAACAACACACCCAATCCTATTCCTATCAAACTACCACAAATACTAACCCAAACCCCCTCCCAAAACACAATCCATCCCACCATTGACTCTTGCATACCCAAATTTCGAAACAAAATAAAATCATTCCGCTTGTCCAATACCATCAACGTGAGCGCCCCCACCAAATTGAAGGAAATTAGCATCAAAACAAAAGTGAGTATCGCAAAGGAAATCCACTTTTCTGTATTAAACATTTTATACATTATCGGGTGCTGCTGCTGCTGATTGAAAACCTTGAGCTTGCTGCCAACCAAACCTTGAAGTTGCTTCTGCAAATCCAACATTTTACCATTTCGCCCCCTAATTCCAGCCTCAACCCTAACCTCCAAAGCCGTTGCCTCTTTCTTGGGGTCCAAATCGTACAGATATCCCGCATCCTTGGCCGAAATAAATACCGTATGGTCGTTCTCCTCCTCCGGCAACTGAACAATGGCCGATGGAATAAAAACTTGGGTCTTTAACGCATCCGCACTATGAACACCCGCAGTCTTGTCAACCACCAACAATGAAATCGGCTCGTCTATTTTTCCTACCCCCAGCCGATATACCAGGCCCTCCGACAAAATCGCCATCGACGAAACACCGCCCAAAGAATCGCGTTGTGCATCGTATAACATCGGTTTTCCCGCCGTAATCAAAGAATCCATTTGAATGCGCTTAAAAAAATACTCGTCAACCCCAACCACCTTACAAACCGTTTGCTGGTCGCCATATTGCAAAATCGACTTCCCCTCTAACGTTCTCGAAACCACCTCAATACCAGGCGTATTTCTCATTTTTAAGAGTGTTTGATCTGAAACCTCTATCGACTTTCCCTTGACCGCCGTGATTTTAAAATCAGGATCCGACTTTTGATACGATGAAAAAATCGACGACTCAAAGCCATTCAACGCGCTCATCAAAACCACCAAAGCCAAAGCGCCTACAGAGTAACCCAACAAGGAGATACCCGTAATTATGTTGACAACGGTTGGGTTGGATTTGGAGAAAAAATATCTACGCGATATGTGAAACGATAGTTTGATGCTATTGCTTGATTTTATTCACAACAAATATCCATCAAAAATCTATTCGTTGTCGGTTTTGGGTGTATTCAACGTTTTAAGCAACTCTTCCATTTTGGTTACATAATCCAATGTATCGTCCTCATAGAAGTGTACCTCTGGCATTTTCTTCACACTGTTACGCAATCGCTGCGCCAATGCATGTCGGATTTCTTTGTTACACGCATCCAACTGAGCCATAATCGCAGCCCTGTTTGGATTGTTATAAAGACTCAAATATACTTTTACGTGGCCCAAATCGGGGCTTACCAACACATTACTTATCGTGACAAAGGCACCACCAAGCCAATCGTTCTTTTTGATGTTGAACAATTCGCTCAAATCACGTTGAACCTGTTTTCCGAATTTCTCCTGTCTCAATCCCATATCGCAAAGATACAACCCATATCACATCAAAAGCGCGCGCAAGGCAAGCTCATACCCTCCGAGACCCAAACCCGAAATCATTCCCTTGGCCGAACCCGCCAACAAGTCGGTGTGGCGCTCCACTTCGCGGGAATAAATGTTGCTGATATGAACCAACACGACCGGTTTACTTATCGATTTTATCGCATCGGCGATGGCAATGCTGGTGTGTGAATATGCCGCCGCGTTTAGAACGATACCGGTGCAAGACTCCGATTGTCCTGCGGCCTGAATCATATTGACAATTTCGCCCTCAACGTTGCTTTGATTATAGCCAATTTCAACTCCGGTGTAACGAGCGCGCAGCCCAACCAAAAAATCCTCAAAAGTTTGATCTCCATATACGGCCGGCTCTCGTGTACCCAACAAATTTAGATTGGGTCCGTTGATGATTTCTATTTGCACCATAACACAAAGGTAGCACGGGAAAAGTTTTTCAACGACTTCACTTTTTATTCAAGATTTTTGCAAAAGAAACGATGAATAAACCTTTGGTCTTAATTACGGGGGCAACCGGCTTTTTGGGTTCACACCTCAGTTGCTTGCTATTGAAACAAGGCTATCGTGTTGTGGCGTTGAGAAGAAATCCCAACTCGGAGGGTCTTTTTAAACGGGTTCACGAATTCTATCAATTGCCCTCAAGCTTCCAACCCACGTGGATTACCGGCGATATTCTAAATGTGGATGATATCATCCCCGCCCTCGATGGTGTTTCCGTTGTATTTCATTGCGCCGCATTGGTTTCGTTTGCCAAAAAAGACAAACAACGACTCATGGAAAACA
Source organism: Flavobacteriales bacterium (assembly GCA_947472115.1). Lineage (GTDB taxonomy): Bacteria > Bacteroidota > Bacteroidia > NS11-12g > UBA955 > UBA955. Next base: position 2,349 of record CANIZU010000208.1, read on the forward strand.
ATGTGGTGGGAACCCGTAATATGGTGAACGCCTGTTTAAAAACGGGTGTGAAACAGTTTGTTTATGCTAGCTCTGTTGCCGCTTTGGGAAGGGCCACTGGCGACGATGATCCCATTACCGAAAACTCGGTTTGGTTAGAAAGCAAATACAATAGCCGCTATGCCATCAGCAAATACTTGGCAGAGCAAGAAGTTTGGAGAGGGCAGGAAGAAGGCCTTCAAATAACAATGGTAAACCCCGGCATTATTTTAGGTTTTGGCGATGGTAGTTCGGGGTCAAACGAAATCTATCATATGATTCAAAAAGGACAGCCCGTCTATCCCGTTGGAAGCAATGGTTTTGTGGGTGTAGAAGATGTTGCCAAAATGATGCTTTTTTTGTTCGAGAACAACCATTGGGGCAACCGGTTTCTCTGCGTTGCCGAAACAATCGAATACAAAAAATTATTCTTTCAACTGTGCGAAGCAATGGGGCAAAAACCACCTCGCATCGCCCTAGATGGTTCGGTGCTTTGGCTAGCGTATCGGTTGGCGCGTACTGCCGAATTTTTGAAAATCCCTTTTCCTATTCCCTCCGACAATATCATTACATCGTCCAAGATGAGCGTTTACCAAAGCGTCAACCAAGGCCTTTTGGATGGATTTCAATACACACCCATTCGTGCCGTAAATTATTATGCACTTTTGGCACTTGGGCTTCTACATAAAGACTTAATCAATCAAAACAATTAATACCTTTGCAAACAATGAAATTTGGCGTTGTAATTTTTCCTGGATCAAACTGTGATAACGACCTAATTAAGGTTTTACAA
>CANIZU010000209.1 GCA_947472115.1 Flavobacteriales bacterium
ATGTTCATGAAAGGGGATGCCATATCACGTGCACCCACTTGCAATGGAATCAAAAGGTTACTAAATGTACCACTCAAACCCGCGGTTAACACATAGAATACCATGATTGTTCCGTGAATGGTAACCAATCCCATGTAAAAGTTAGGATCTAATTTTCCATCAACGGCCCATTTGCCTAATAACATTTCCAATATACCGAATTGCTCATCGGGCCATGCCAATTGCAAACGGAATAACAACGACATACCCATACCAATAACCCCCATAATAATTCCTGTAATCAAGAATTGCTTGGAGATCATCTTGTGATCCATCGAGAATACGTACTTGCTAATAAACGATTCCTTGTGATGGTGATCGTGACCTTGGTGATCTGCTGCGTGTGATGCTGAAGTGCTCATATGAATATGATTGATTCTTTTTTAATTGATAAATTAGTTAACCGCAATGGCGGGTACAACGGCAGTTGAGTCAGACGCAGGAGTCGCAGGAGTCGCCTCAACCGGAGGAGCTACTACCTTGGCCTGCGCAGCCAACCATGTTTTATATTCGGCTTCCGAACCCACAACCGTGATTTTGATTTTCATGTTGTAGTGGGCCGCACCGCAAATTTTATTGCAATACAAATAATAATCGAATTTGTCGTTTCCTTTTGCCTTACGCGCTTCTGTCGTTGTTTTGATAGGCGTGAATGGAAACACAGTGCTCATTCCTGGTACACAGTTCATCTGGGCACGGAATTCAGGCATGTAAGCAGAGTGAATCACGTCGCGTGCACGGAAACGGAACATATAAGGCTTATTCTTAATCAATACGATTTCTGTAGTAACACGGTCATCATAAGCATCCTTATTGAAAATCTCTGGCTTGCTCTTGAACAAGTCTACACGCTTGATGTTCGTTTCTTTCCGCTTGATTTCTTTTTCCATCAAACGGACATAAGCACCACTTTCGGCATCCAATACCTTTTCTCTCAAAGCGTCATATTCTGACTCATAGGTATTTTTCAACCCAGTAGATTCCATTTTATTCAATGCAGCTCTCCAAACCGTAGTTGAATCATTGGCCGATGCCAACTTTGCTTTGATCTCGTCGATTTCCGCTTGCAATGAAGCCTTCAATTTATCCGCCTCGTCTTCCACTGCCAATCCCAAAGGATTAGTACCAGAAATCATTACAAAACTATTCTCACCCAATTTCTTGTCTTCTCCGGCATAACGCGCCTTCCAACCAAACTGATAGGCAAAAACTTCTATCTCCTCGGCTTTGTCGTTTGGCGTCTGTGTGATTTTCGTCCAAACATTAAATCCACGCAATACTAAGAATGTCAATACGATTGCTGGAACGATCGTCCAAACAATCTCCAATTTATTATTATGGAAGAAATAATCTGCCTTACGATCCTCACGATAGTAGTAACGAATCATGAAATAGAACAACAAAAATTCTGTTAAAATAAACACCGCAAACGTGCACCAGAAAGTCCACATGAACATGGAATCCAATTCGGCGCCGTGCTCAGAAGCCGCGTTCGACAACAACAAATATTTGCCATGGTACTTCATTTCATACCAAAAACCGATGAAGCCTAAGATTAATACTACCATTCCCACAATGCCATTTATCTTGTGAGGATTCACAATCTTTTTGCCTGTGATTTTTTCTGCCAAACCGCCAATATCGAAAGCGCGAGCAATCACCAAAGTGATTAACAAAATCAACGCGCAAATCAAAATATTCATCCAATTCCAACTGCTAGGATCAAATTCCTGCGGGGGTTGAATGACATCGCCTGCGGCTTGCGCAAAAGACATTACCGTGGCCATGCAAGCCATCAACAATGATAACAACTTCTTATTCAATAAGTTGAATGATTTTTTAGGTAGTGTGAGCATCATTTCTTGAGCCTTTTTAAGGATTTTCAATGCGCGAATTTAGAGTTTTTACTAAGGTTTTACAAAGTGCAAGGCGTTATTTTAATGACAATCTTACATTTTCAAGAAAGGCAGCCTAAAAATTCCACAATCAAACAGCGTTGTAAGCATTTATTATGAATCAATCCAAATAAGAAATTACTTGCTTTCTACCCAAGATTTTGCCAAAAACAAATAATCCGCGACAGGGATTTGTTCGGCGCGCATTCCACCCCATTTTTCTGGCAACACAAATTTTTCGCGCGCCGATGTCAACGGTTTTAATGCATTAGCCAAAGTCTTCCTACGCTGAGAAAACGCCGTTTTCACCACCAATTTTAATGCGCTGTAATCGCAATTCGGTAATTCGGCCTTTAACCTGCAATCAATCACCCCGCTTTTGACTCTCGGCGGCGGATTGAAAGACCCTTCATGCACCGTAAAAGAATAACTACAGTTATAATATGCCTGCAACAAAACACTCGTAATCCCGTAATCCTTATTCCCCTCGCCTGCGCACAATCTCTCAGCGACCTCCTTCTGAAACATTCCCGAAAATTGATCCACCCTCACACCACACTCCAACATCTTAAATACAATTTGCGTACTGATATTATATGGATAATTACCAATAATGGCCATCCGCTTGCCAATAGCCACCCAATCTTCCGCTGGCGCGTGTAAAAAATCGCCTTTCCAGACCTTCAGACCACTAGCCCACGCTTGATTCGCCAAATACTCCACAGATTCAGTATCAATCTCCGCACACATTAACCGATTACCAAATCGCTCAAACAAAAACTTCGTCATTACGCCCATACCAGGCCCAATCTCAACCACATGCTCTATCCCATCATCCACCAAATTCGCTATGCGCTCGGCGATGCTTAAATCATTTAAAAAGTGCTGACCTAACCCCTTCTTCGCCTTCACATCGTCTGGCTTTCCTTTTCCTTTTGATGCGTTTGGATCCTCAAACTTACTCGCCCATTTTCCACCCCTCGGTGTATTCTGCAATTGATTGCTCAATTGAGGACCCTTGCTGCTAAATTTATTCTTTCTCAAAGCTCCCAGTAAGTAATGTAATATTTGGTAACCGTATCCTTCAAACTATCCAAATTGTAATTGTCGCTCGCCGCCGCCACATCCACAATGCTGCC
>CANIZU010000210.1 GCA_947472115.1 Flavobacteriales bacterium
CCATTGAGTAATTTTACTTGTTTTCTACTCGTTTGTCTGAGTCATCAAGCGCTTAGTGTGCGCTATTGATGCGGTCAATCACCAGTCGATGTACGGCATTGACGGCGTCATCGATTGACTCACCAGTAATGCCAACAGTGAGATCAGGAGACTGCGGTGCTTCGTATGGAGCATCTACGCCAGTAAGGCCACTCATTTCGCCTGCGCGCACCTTGGCATACAAGCCTTTTGGGTCACGGCGTTCACATTCTTCAACTGCGGTAGATACATACACCTCGAGAAATGTGAGGTGATCTACTTCGTGGATACGTCGGGCTCGCGAGCGACTGTCGCGAAACGGGCTGATGATCGGCACAAGAGTGACTGCACCGGCATCTGCAAACAGACGTGCAACTTCGGCAATACGGCGCACATTTTCCCAACGCTCGTGATCGCTAAATCCCAAATCGCTGTTGAGCCCATGACGCACATTGTCGGCGTCGAGCACATAGTTGTACACGCCACCACTAGTAAGCCTGTCGGCAAGAGCGTGGGCAATCGTTGACTTGCCCGATCCTGATAACCCGGTAAGCCAGATGGTCATGCCGTGCAGATGGTGCGCCGCCCATCTCTCGTTACGTCCGACCGTTGGTTCGTGCCAAATTGCCTGGTTCATAACGACCTCTTTCGTGGCTAGTTACTCTTTCAACCTTAAGTTCGTGGCGACAGCAACATGCCGGCGCCCGCTGTTTGTCCTGTCGTTTCGTCAACAATGATAAAACATCCTGTTGAGCGGTTTTGGTGGTAGTCGTCAAACATGAGTGGTGCAGTGGTGTGCAATGTAACACGACCTATTTCATTCATTTGCAACTCAGACACGCCAGTTTCGCGATGCAGGGTTGAAATATTGAGTCGATACAGCACATCGGTGATCTTGGCTCGTGCGGTATTCGTGGTGTGCTTGATTGAATAAATCTTGTTCTGTTGCATTGGGGATGCATCGTCCATCCAGCAAAGCATTGCCTCGAGTTCTTGCGATACGCGTGGACGGTTATTTGGCCTGCAAATCATGTCGCCACGAGTGATTGATAAATCATCGGCAAGCAGCAGCGTCACAGCATCGCCAGGCTCTGCTTTTTCTACTGGACCAAGAGGTGAGTCAATCCCTGTGATCGTTGAGGTGAGACCAGATGGCAAAACCATCACGTCGTCTCCAACGCGCAAGACTCCGCCTGCAACACGGCCAGCAAACCCGCGGTAGTCGGGGAAGTCGCTGCGCTGTGGGCGAATCACAAACTGCACAGGAAAGCGGGTGTCGATGCGATTGTCGTCGCTCGCTGTGTACACGCTCTCAAGGTGATGCAACAATGTTGAGCCTTCAAACCACGGCATGTTGGCAGAGCGAGTCACGACGTTGTCTCCGGCGAGCGCACTAATGGGCAAGAAGGTGACGTCTTGTAAGTCGAGACGTGATGCGAATTCTTCAAACTCCGCGCGAATTCGGTCAAACACTGCTTGGTCGTAGCCAACGAGGTCCATCTTGTTGACACAGATCACGAGGTGGGGCACACCAAGGAGCGACACGAGCAAACTGTGGCGTCGCGTCTGCTCAATCACGCCTGTGCGGGCGTCAATGAGCACGATTGCTAAGTCGACATTGGAAGCACCAGTGATCATGTTGCGTGTGTACTGAATGTGGCCTGGGCAGTCAGCAATGATGAACGAACGCTTTGGTGTTGCAAAGTATCGGTATGCGACATCGATAGTGATGCCTTGCTCGCGCTCGGCTCGCAGGCCGTCGGTAAGCAACGACAAGTCAACATAATCATCACCACGGCGTTTACTCACTGCCTCAATATGTTCGAGTTGGTCTTCAAAGATGCTCTTCGAGTCGTATAACAATCGACCAATCAGCGTTGACTTACCGTCATCAACCGAACCAACAGTTGCAAAGCGCAGTCTTTCCATCAGAAGTAGCCCGTTCGTTTGCGGTCTTCCATGCCTGCTTCCGACATGCGGTCATCGGCGCGCGTTGCACCACGCTCGGTGATTCGAGCCACTGAAGTTTCGGCGATGATGTCTTCAACGGTTGTGGCAACTGACTCGATTGCTGCAGTGCATGTGGCGTCACCAACCGTTCTGAAGCGCACCATTTCTTCGACCACAGTTTCGTTGGCTTCTGGTTGCAAAAACGGAGTGACTGCCATCCACATGTTGTCGCGACGAAAGACCGGTCGGCGATGTGCGTAGTAGATGCTCGGCAAGTCGATGTCGTACTCGGCAATGAACGACCAAATGTCGAGCTCTGTCCAGTTCGAGATTGGAAAGATACGGAAGTGTTCGCCTTGGCGATGACGACCGTTGTAAATGCCCCAGAGCTCTGGGCGCTGATTTTTTGGATCCCATTGACCAAAAGAATCACGATGCGAATACACACGCTCTTTTGCGCGGGCTCGTTCTTCGTCGCGGCGAGCGCCACCAAACACAGCATCAAATTTGTGCTCGGCAATTGAATCAAGCAACGTCACAGTTTGCAGAGGATTGCGGCTTGCGCGAGGGCCGGTTACGTCGGCAATGCGCCCAGCATCAATAGATGCCTGCACAGAACCGACGATGAGTTGTACACCCATATCTGCAACGCAGCGATCGCGAAACTCGATCACTTCTGCAAAGTTGTGGCCGGTGTCAATATGCATGACAGAGAAAGGAATGCGAGCGGGAGCAAAGGCCCGCACAGCCAAATGCAGCATCACGACTGAGTCTTTGCCACCCGAAAACAGTAAAACTGGGCGCTCGAACTCGGCAGCCACTTCACGGATGATGGTGACCGACTCATCGATCAGGCCACTCAGAGACGACTTCATGAGGTTTCAGACTAGTTCACAACTCGTAACTTTATGGTTTGTAAAGCCATGTGGTACAAGGGTTTTATTGTGTTTCAACTCAATCGTGATGTCGCTCAGCGTGTTATTGTCTGTTGCGTGCCGTTTGGCGCGGAGCAACACAACGACATATGCATCATGCATAAAAGGGGAGAGCACAACAGATGAGGAAAAATCACATTAAGGGTTTTGCCCTTGCTACAGCAGC
>CANIZU010000211.1 GCA_947472115.1 Flavobacteriales bacterium
ACAAACGCCCCAAAGCATGTATGCTGCGGCATTGGCATCGCACTTGCCCGAATCACTTTCCTGCTGCTATTTTGTCAACTCGGGCGCTGAAGCAATCGACGGGGCGATGAAACTAGCAAAGCGCGTAACCGGTAGAACGGATTTCGTTGCCCAAACGGACGCCTACCACGGAAGTTCTCAGGGTCCATTGAGTTTGATGAGCAACGAATATTATTCTCAAGCTTTCAGGCCCTTGTTGCCATCGGTACATTTTGTTGATCAAAACGATATTGAGGCATTGGATTTATTGCCTTGGAATAAAATTGCGGGGGTAGTGGTGGAAACCATTCAGGCGGAAAGGGGCGTGAAATTGGCGAAACTAGAATATCTAAAGGCGTTACGACAGAAGTGTACGGATCATTGTGCTTTGCTGATATTTGATGAAATCCAAACGGGAATGGGAAGAACAGGATCTTTGTTTTCATTTGAGCAATACGATGTAATTCCTGATGTGTTGGTTTTAGGGAAGGCGCTCGGCGGAGGAATGCCCATGGGGGCATTCCTCGCCTCGCGCCCCCTAATGAATACTCTATCCAATAATCCAATTCTTGGACATATAACAACCTTTGGTGGGCACCCAGTGGCCTGCGCAGCAGGCCACGCAGCATTTAATGTCCTGCTTGATGAAAAATTGATGGATACCGTAGAATCAAAATCTACCCTTTTCAAGGAATTGCTAATCCATCCAAGTATCAAACATGTTCATGGAACGGGGTTATTATTGGCCGTTGAACTCGATTCATTTGATTCCGTTAACAATTGTATACAGCGTATGCTAGAACAAGGACTCTTCGCAGACTGGTTCCTTTATGCTCCCCACTGTCTTAGAATTTGCCCCCCATTAACCATCACAAATCAAGAAATTCAATCCGCCTGTATGTCGATTTTGCAAATATTGGAAGAAATGTAAGCTTTGTTTTGGGGGTAATCAATACTATATTTGTCTTATAGTAATGGTTTTTGCGACTTTTGCAACAACCAAAATCTAATTTCGGATGATTCGCAAATATTTACATCACACGTTGATAGCCTTGGTCTCTGCGCTCGGGTTAATCACTATGCAATCTTGTGAGAGAATCAATCAACATCAAGAAGATGGGTTCCAAGTGGCTACAGATTACGGCGTTTTGCAATCTGACCTCGCTTCAATCGTAGAACTCTCTGATGAATTTGGTAGCCAAACTACAGCCAAAGGAACACCAATTAAATTTTTCTCTGAGGCTTTTGGCAAGCAGGTATTCATTAAATCTACTGATTCAACCTACTTCGATGGCGATGGAATTGAGTTCGAAATAGATTTCGGCCCAACATCGCTTCCGTTGTCAGAAAATCAACGGGGATATGATGGGAAGTATCGCGCCGGTAAAATGCACATTAAAATTCAGACGCACTATCAAGAAAAGTCTTCTAAACTGGAGATTGAAATCGACAAATCCGACAATTTTTGGATGGGGCATAATCCAAATAAACCCAGAAATATTACAATCTCTTGCTCAATGTCCCGCCTAGATGCTAAAATACACGATGTCAAAATAGAGACTTTGAGTTTCGTGGGAGAGAAATCTCTCGGTTTGGAAGGTGTCGTCCAATTGTCGAAACTTACAAATTGGAATCCCGGAATTATCGGAAATCGTTATCAATTGTCAGGTAGTGGTGATTTAGAAGAATCAAATCATGATAAATTTAATTGGGAGATTAAGCAGCCTTTAATTAAAAATGTGGTTCCAGGTTGTGCTGGCGAATTTGTAAAAGGTATTGTTGAGTTAAAAGATTCTGATAAATCCAATACCGTGACAATTGATTATGATCCCTTCGAAAATGAATCTTGTGATCGAATTATCCGTGCAACCATTGCCGGTAAAAGTTCTGATATCACTTTAGATTAATTGTGTTGGTGCCTTCACCAATTGTGTTTTGCCATTTTTTCTTTCAAACCAAGCGTGCTGAATCCCATTGGTAATCCACATCCAAGGACTGTCTAATTTATTGTTATATGTGGCAATTTGAATCAATGTTTCTTGTGTGAGTTGTACGCTAGTTGCTTTGCATTCAATCAATATTAAGGGACTCCCATTACTTGCAAATCCCACAATATCAAAGCGTTTGCGCAGGCCGTGTACAAAGATTTCTCTCTCCACAGCAATTAGGCCTCCGGGGATGTTGAAGTGCTCAAGTAAATGACAAATACAATGCTGCCTTACCCATTCTTCGGGGGAAAGGGGGATAAATTTTTTTCGAATCGGATCAAAAATGACTTTTTTTTGTTCCTGTTCTTGAATCTGAAATTCGTATTCAGGGAAATTTAACACTTGCACCGCTGTAAAAATACAAATCCATGGCCAAATTGAGCGACACCATTGCCAATTATTTGGATCTTCGACGTAAGATTCAAGGCAAACAGTTTTCGTCCGTGTATTTGCTTCATGGGGAAGAGGTGTATTTCATCGATGCGCTTACCGATTTAATTGAGGAATCAGTCCTTCCAGAATCCGAACGCAGTTTTAATCAAACAATCCTTTACGGAAAGGAAGTGAAAATTCACGACCTAATTTCCATGGCTCGTCGTTATCCGATGATGAGTCAGCACCAAGTAATCATCGTAAAAGATGCACAAGACATCAAAGAATTTGATAAGTTGATGTCGTATCTTGAAAATCCTTTGCCATCCACCGTTCTGGTTTGTGCTTTCAGAGGTAGTAAAATGGATATGCGGACAAAAATCGGGAAGCAAGCCGATAAGTTTGGAGGTGCCTATTACGCGGCCAAACTTCGCGATTATCAAATCAAAGATTGGTTGCCGGAATATCTGCGTCAAAAGGGTAGAAGTATTGATGGCGCCGCGATTCAGATGTTGGTGGAACTTCTGGGTGCTGATTTGCCCCTAATTCACAATGAGTTGGAGAAACTCTTGATTAATGTGAAAGACGAGTTTATTAGACCCGTTCACGTAGAAGCCAACGTGGGTTTTAACCGTGAATACAATGTGTTTGAATTGCAATCGGC
>CANIZU010000212.1 GCA_947472115.1 Flavobacteriales bacterium
AAATCGACCTTCCCCAACCGCTAAAGAGTGGTGAAAGTTTAGATTTCTATATCGATTTCACTACCTACTTTGACCGAGGAAGCGTACGCCGCAGAATGAAAGTGTACGACCACCATGGCTATAAACACTTTAATGGGGTCCATTGGTATCCAAGGATATGTGTCTACGATAGAAAATTCACCTGGGAAACAGATCAACACGTTGAAAAAGAATTTTATGGCGACTATGGTGCTTTTGATGTGGAATTAGACCTGCCCAATCATTACATCGTGGAAGCCACCGGCCTGCTTCAAAATAAAGCCGAAGCCATGCCAACCGCCCTGAGAAAGCAGATTGATATTTCGAACTTCAAAGAAACACCCATAGGATCTCAACCCTCCGTCATTATCCCCGCAACCGGAAAACGCAAGCGCTGGCAGTTTCATGCCAATAATGTCCACGATTTCGCTTGGACCGCCGATCCCACTTATCGCATAGGTGAAGTAGAATGGAAAGGCGTAAAATGCGTCGCCATCGCCCAAGAAAATAACGCAGCCGGATGGCAACAAACCGCCCAGTTTACCGCCAAAGTCATCGCTACCTATAGTAGAGATTTCGGCATGTACGATTACCCAAAAATCGTTTGTGCAGATGCCGCAGATGGTATGGAATACCCCATGATTACCATGGACGGAGGTCAGTACCCAAGCCACCAAAGCCTCATCGCCCACGAAGTAGGTCACAACTGGTTCTTTGGGATGATAGGATCCAACGAAACCTATCGCGCCGCCCTCGACGAAGGATTTACCCAATTCCTTACCGCTTGGTGCATGCGCAAACTCACCAAAGAAAATCAACCCGAACTCAAACGCGCCTTTTCCGGATATATGGAAGATGCCATCGACGGGACCGACGAAAGTCTAGAAACGCATAGCAATGAATTTCACTCAGCAACCGGTCATGGTGGTGGCTATAAACACGTGTATTATAAAACGGCTTCGATGCTTTATAACCTGCAGTATACCCTCGGCGATTCGGTGTTTCTGCGAGCAATGAAAGACTATGTAAGTCAATGGAAATTCTGTCACCCTTACATCGATGATTTTAGAAATACGATGACCCAAAGCGCGCAAACCGACCTAAACACCTTCTTCGATCAGTGGTTTATTTCCACCAAAGCCGCCGACTATGGCATCAAAAAAATTACGCCTCTGAGACCAAAATCCAATCGCTACCGTGTTACTATCGCAAGAAACGGAGATATGGTCATGCCCGTGGATATCGATTTTTTAATCCGCCCCAGTGATGCGCCAAAAACCGCCAAAATGCCCAAAAACTCTAAAGCGATCTTGGCCAGCGATGTTTTTTACTCGATTACAATCCCTGTGAATCAATACCAAAAACCCGGTAGATATAACCTTAGGCCTTGGATTGGTTGGGATAAGCTGAGGACCACTTATACCTTCGACATCGACATGCCCGTAGAGGGGGAGTTACGTCAGGTTTGGTTGGATCGCAGTGGCAGATTGGCCGACATTAATCGGACCGACAATGTGTGGAAGAATCGAAACGAATGGAGATGGGATCTTGGAAACGGCGCAAATACTAGCTACTTGGGTGTATACCAATGGAAAGGTCGTCCCGATATTAGAATCAACGGTGCCAGCGGTCTTCTCGTTGGAGGAATCATCGATGGTCAGTATGCAGGCAGAAAAAAGCAATTCGAACTTGGTGTTTGGGAAAAAACCGGCGTCGGGGAAAAGTATAGCAATCCATCTACCGCCTTCAATTACAGGATGTCGTTCGCCCATCAAACACGTGGAGCCGGAACCTATTTCTTCAAATCTCTATTGTACAACGAAATCAACAGCAATGAAATGGGTTGGTTTGATCAGGCAGGGAAAACCACCTACGGTATTTCTGGCAAAATGAGTCGGCGATATTATACCCGATTAAATTCCCAGAATCGCAATAATTCCCTTTACAACCCATGGGATTCAGTGGGTGTTTTGAGCGGCAAAGACCCCTATTTCCCGCAACAAAGCGCATTAAACGGATATTTACCCACCGCCAACCGCTGGAGTTATTTGAGCAATATTCACCTCGATCTTTTCGTTCAGCAAGCTTATGCCGGATGGGGCAGATCGGGTAATGTTCGATGCGATGTTCGATTGTCATCACCATGGAGTGAAACACAATATGGTTACGTTCAAATGGAATGGAAACATTACCAACCCATCGGAAAAACAAATTTGCGCATACGCTCTATAGGCTATTACGGAGGTGGCTCTAACCCAACACCCGAATCCGTTTTATACGCAGCAAACGCCAATCCAGAAGAATCATTTAACAATGCCATTTACAGAGATTTTGGCATGATTAATTGGAATTCGAATCAGCCCATGCAATCCAACCCGATTGGGACAAGTTCAACCAAAATCAGCCAATCTATTCAAGTCAATGGCGGACTAAACTTAAGAGGATTCGATAATTACAGCATCCCTAAGTCAGTAAAGCAAGCCGATGGCTCCGATACGATTCTCGCCTTTTTCCGAGGCAATCAAGGTGCCGCCATTAACGCCAATTGGGATATCACAGCATTATTTAAATGGGTGCCCAAGGTAAAAATCATTGCCATAAACCCCTATTTCTTTGGGGATGCAGGTTGCATCGGCATGCCCTTAACGAGCAAAAATGCCATGGGTGTTCTGATTACCAAGTCGGTGTACAGCGGTCTTCTCGCCGATGCAGGTTTTGGAGCCAATGTGAACCTGAAAAAATTCAGTGTCCTAGTCAAGGATAAAGCCATGCGAGCAAGCAAACCCCTGAATTTAAAAGTGGAGTTCCCAATATGGAGAAACGCAGTTCAACCTGGCGATGACTATCTCAAGTTCCGCATGCGACTGAGCGTAGGAACGGTGTTTTAGCAATTTAAACTACCTTTGCCACTGTGAATATTTTATGGTCTCATACACTTCCCAGTCCCTCACCCTGTGAGCAGGTTTGGGGTGTTTACCACGATGATACCGTTCATTATTTAAAA